>JAUVIX010000083.1 GCA_030592565.1 Chlorobiota bacterium | reverse complement strand
CCAAAACAGTTGAGGATTATATTACTGTTGATACTCTGACTTTTGTCAACAGTTATGGCGAAACACTTAATTTAACCGTATATCCGAATCCAGTTTCCGATAAATTGCATATTACTTTAAATGAAAAATCGCAGCAGGAAGTTTATGTTGCAGTTTTTGATATCAACGGGAAGCTACTATTCACCAAAGAGCTATCCGGACAGAAAAATGAAATTAATATGGAGGAGTTGAAAGTTGGAGTTTATATCTTGAAGATAATTACCGGAAATAATTCAAGAATATTTAAAGTGACTAAGAGGTAAGGTTATTGCCCCTGCATATTCGTCAGACCACTGCGCATGGGCAAGCGCCCTGGCAGTGGTCAGACGATTCGGGGCAAGCGCGTTGGCAGGGGTCTATTACAATCTGCTAAAAGCTGACAATGAGTTTGCAGGTATTAAAAAGATGGTATTAAAATAAATCTCACTAAATACCGGAGGTTGCAAAAGAATATTAATTTTGTTTTCTGTTGTACAATTTGGGTTTAATGAATATGAAAGTAAACGGAAAATATTACAGAACTGTTTGGATGGAAGGTTCAACGGTATTTATGATTGATCAGACTTTGCTGCCTTTTGAATTCAAAATTTTTGTTGCAAAAACCTGTAAAGAAAGTTGTATTGCAATAAAAACAATGATAACACGCGGGGCAGGAGCAATTGGTGCAACAGCAGGGTTTGCAATGGTGCAGGCATATTTGGAAGCTCCACAAAATGGGTTTGAAACTTTTGTATTAAAAACGAAAAAAGAGATAGAGGATACCCGTCCAACTGCCCAAAATCTGTTTTATGCTGTTGACCGTGTTTTTGAAGCAGGGAAGCACTCTATTGAAAATGCAATTACAGAGGCTCAGTTAATGGCAAATGAAAATATTACAGAGGCAAGGTTAATTGGTGAATACGGCAATGAGTTGATTGAAGATGGTTTTCAGATTGAGACACATTGTAATGCAGGCTGGCTCGGGTTTGTAGATTGGGGTAGCGCACTTGCTCCGGTTTATGTTGCGAAAGAACAGGGCAAAAATATCTTTATTTATATTGATGAAACACGTCCCCGTAGTCAGGGGGCAAGGCTGACAGCCTGGGAGTTAAAAAATGAAAATGTTCCTCACGCTATCATACCCGATAATGCAGGAGCTTATTATATGTCGCAAGGCAAAATAGATATGATGATTGTTGGTGCCGACCGTGTTGCTGCAAATGGCGATGTGGCAAATAAAATAGGAACACTTGAAAAAGCGATTATTGCTAAAGAGTATGGTGTGCCTTTTTATGTTGCTGCACCTCTTTCTACTTTTGATATGAACTCAAGGACAGGAAATGACATTGATATTGAGCAACGGGAAGACAGGGAAGTTTTATACCAGACAGGGCCGGATGATACAGGTGAGATAAGAGAAATTTTGGTTAGCAATCCTGGCTCCGGGGCTCTGAATCCTGCTTTTGATGTAACTCCGGCAAAATATATTAAGGGGATTATTACTGAAAAGGGAATTATTGAACCTGACAAATCAAAAGTTAAAATGCTATTTTGATAGTGTAGAATTGACAATATTTGTATTTTTGCCGCTTACACAAGTATTTTAATATCAGATTAGTTTATTTTGAAACTACTAAAATATATATTATTCATATTATTACTAATTTTATCTTTTTCGGGATTTTCGCAGCGCGAAAGTGACTGGACAATTGATATAGGCCTCACACAAACCTATCCGGGATTCTTCAATCTTTATAATGGTTCGGTTGATATGGGCATTGGTTATAGTGTAAAGCTTACTGGGGAACTGTTTGTAGGGGGTTACTTTGGAGTCCAGTTTTTGAAATTGGATGGAACACAGTCGAAGACAATTGTTTACAAGCCCAAGCTTAATCTTAATTACCGTTTTAGAATCGGAAATAGCTTTAGTATCATTTCCTGGTTTTCGGTTGGCTACTCCTTTTTAAATATCAAAAATAGCGAATATAACTATACTGACACACAGTCGGGATTGAATATCAGCCCTGAGCTTAAATTTTTGTGGAATACACAAACACGAATTGATTACTACTTTTACGGAAGATATGATTATATAAAACTAAGTAAGGATGCCGGTTTTACGCATTTGGAATACTACAGGAACATTGACCTGACAAGCTTTGGGATAGGAATAGTTATTAAACAAAAAGAATATGAACTTCCTGAGAAATATAAGTAAAATTTTGTTTTTTGTTTTTCTTTTAATGGGACAATCCTGTGATAAAGGAAATGACAAGCTAATCCTTGATCAGGAGTATTATTCTGTTTCTGACCTAACAAGATATTGTACAGGGCCCTGCGACGAAACAATGGGCTGGGAAAACGAAGTTGCTTTAGTAAAAGGCTATGCCAGAGTGGAAAACGACTCGCTGATGCAGGAGTTTTATAACAAGAGCCTGTTTTATATTGAAGATATCCGTACCGGCCTGTTTATGGAAATACGCATCACGAATGATAAAGATGCAATATTTAACAAGCTGAATTCAGTACAAAAAACCGATATGCTATATATCAATGGAATTGCAACACCTGTTGTTGCTTATGACGGCGATAAATGTACCAAAGGGATGGTATTGGCAATTGATAATGCAGGAGCGGTCAGTATTGGAGATGACTAATTATCTAACATTTAACTATGGACAAAACACGCTGCGACTGGACAAAAAACAAACCTCTAGAAAATCACTACCACGACACTGAGTGGGGAGTGCCTCTTCATGATGATGATAAATTATTTGAATTTCTGGTGCTTGATGCTTTTCAGGCCGGGTTGAGCTGGTCAACCATACTTGCCAAATGCGAAAATTTCAGAGAAGCTTTCGACGGATTTGATGCAAAAAAGATAGCGCTATACAATGAGAATAAAGTTCAAAGCCTGTTGCAGGATAAAGGAATAGTTAGAAATCAGCTAAAGATAAGGGCGGCAATCAATAATGCAAATCTATTTCTTGAAATTCAGAAAGAATTTGGTAGTTTCGACAAATACATCTGGCAGTTTGTTAATTTTAAATCGATAATTAATAAATGGAAAAAAACAGAGGATATTCCTGTCAGCACAGCTGAATCGGATGCAATGAGTAAAGATATGAAAAAGCGGGGATTCAAATTTGTCGGCACTACAATCTGCTACGCATTTATGCAGGCTGCCGGAATTGTAAACGACCATTTGGTTAGTTGTTTCAGATATGATGGGGTGTTGCAATAGATAAGTAGTAATATTTACTCAATCATCAATAAACTATGAAACGAATTATATTTATTACCACATTATTGTTATTATTTGCTTTTTTCTTCACCCATTGTAAAAGAGAAAATAGGAACATAACTATTAATAGTAATGATTGGCCAATTTTAAAGCATTATGATCAGGATCATATTGATAAAGTTGCTTTACCTTTAGGAGGCATTGGAACAGGAACAGTTTCATTGGGAGGCAGAGGTGATTTAAGAGATTGGGAAATAATGAATCGTCCCGGAAAAGGTTTCAAAGCAGGGCCTGGAGGAAATCGTCATCCATTCTTTGCCATATTTATTGATGATGGGGAAATGAAACAATCTTCAGCATTATTAGGGCCGGTTCCTATTTCAGATTACGAATGTAAAGAAGGTCGGAAGCCTGACAATCATGGACTGCCACGCTTCCGTAACTGTAGTTTTGATGCTGCTTATCCCTTTGGTATTGTAAATCTTTCTGATAGACGTTTACCTGTTGATGTAAAAGTTAAGGGATTTAACCCATTAATACCGGGTGATGCAGATGCTAGTGGAATTCCTATTGCCGTTTTAAAATATGAAATATCAAATACTACAAATAAATCACTGACAGTTTCGGTATGTGGAGTAATGGAAAACTTTATTGGTGCCGATGGTGAAACAGGTTATAGAGATTGGAAAGGAGACTTTAAACCTTCCGGGGCTAAGGATAATAAAAATGTATTTAGAAAATCAAATGTTCAGGGTATTTATATGTACTCTGATGGAGTTGATTCGTTGGCTGAACAATGGGGAACCATAGCCTTAACTACTGATGCCTCTTATGATGTAAGTTATAGAACCTCGTTTATTGACAGATCGTGGGGAAATGCGTTATTGGATTTTTGGGATGACTTTAGTGATGACGGTATAATTGATAATAGGAAACAACCTATAAAAGTTCATGATCCCAATGTTGCTTTGGCAGTTAAAACTGAAATACCTGCTCACTCAAAAAAAGAAATTATATTTTATCTCACCTGGCATTTCCCAAACAGGAAAGCCTGGTCTAATGAAGTTATTGGAAACTATTACACCACCCAATACAAAGATGCCTGGGATGTGATAGAAAAAACAGAACCTCGGCTACATGAATTAGAACATAAAACAAAAGAGTGGGTAAGTGCATTTATTAAAAGTGATCTTCCGGAAGTTGTTAAAGAAGCTGCATTATTTAATGTAAGTACACTTCGTTCACAAACCACTTTCAGAATTAAAAGTGGTCAAATGATGGGTTGGGAAGGCTGTATGGATACCCGGGGTTCCTGTTTTGGTTCTTGTACACATGTTTGGAACTATGAACAGGCAACAGCTTTTCTTTTTGGAGATTTAGCTAAGTCAATGAGGGAAGTTGAATACAGATACTCAACTCAGAAGAATGGTTTAATGAGCTTTAGGGCAAATTTGCCTTTAGCTCAATCTACAGGTTGGAGTCTGGCCGCAGCTGACGGACAAATGGGAACCATAATGAAAATGTACCGTGACTGGCAATTATCAGGTGATGATGAATTTTTGAATGAACTGTGGCCCAATGTAAAAAAGGCTGTTGAATTCTGCTGGATTCCAGGAGGCTGGGATGACGATATGGACGGTGTTATGGATGGGTGTCAGCATAACACTATGGATGTGGAGTATTATGGACCAAATCCTCAAATGCAACTATGGTACTTAGGAGCATTACGCGCAGCTGAGGAAATGGCAAAATATCAAAAAGACAGTGATTTTTCAGAAAAGTGTCATTCACTTTTTGAAAAAGGTTCAAATTGGACAGATCAGAATCTTTTTAACGGAGAATACTATATCCAAATTATTCAACCACCTGTTGAAGGTGATAGTATTGCTTCCGGGCTCACATACTCAATGGGTGCAAAAGACAGAAGTAATCCTGATTATCAATTAGGAGAAGGCTGTCTGGTCGATCAGTTAGTAGGACAATACATGGCTCATATTCTTGATTTAGGTTATCTGGTTAAGCCGGAGAATTTAAAAACCACTTTTGGAAGTATCCTAAAATACAATTACAAAGAAAGCATGATGGATCACTTTAATCCTATGCGTTCTTATGCTTTAGGGGAGGAGGCCGCTTTATTAATGGCAAGCTTTCCTAAAAGTCGCCCAAAAGTGCCCTTCCCGTATTTTTATGAGGTTATGACCGGATTTGAATATGTGGCCGCCATAGGAATCTTGTATGAAGGTATGGAACAGGAAGGACTATCAACAATTAATGATATTCGTAACAGATATGATGGAGAAAAACGCAGTCCGTTTAACGAAGCAGAATGTGGTCACCATTATGCCAGAGCTATGGCAAGTTGGGCTGCTCCTATTGCTGTAACAGGTTTTAATTATTCAGGAGTATTTAAAATAATGAAGTTTAAGGCAAATGAGGGAAAATATTTTTGGTCAAACGGATATAGCTATGGAACAATAGACATCAAACTGCTGGACACCAATTATGACATACTAATTAAACTGCTTGGTGGAAAATTAGAATTGAAAAGTTTTGAGCTGAGAGATAAAGGTTCGATAATATTTGAAAAAGTTCAATTTATTGAAGAAGGAGATGAATTGAAATTTAAAATATGAATACCAAAGTTCAAAGCACAAAATTTTGAACTAATAAAGCTGAATTTCGTTACCCTTTAAATATTTGCAATACGTCAAAAGAGTGATAATACCTTTAATTAATCTGCTGTGTTAAAATTGTCTGTGTCGGATATGCAAATTCCAGTTTGTTTTCGGCAAAACGACCGATAATTGCCAGATTTATATCAGTCTGGGTTTTTAAAATATCTTCACCTTTACGGATGTAGTAGATTAATAATATACCCAACGAAGAATCCCCGAAATTATTAAATGCAAGATGTATTGTTTCCTCCGTGCTGTTATGGCTACTGACAATTTCCCTTAAGGTATCCATTGCAAGCTGCATTTGGTCAGGCTTTGTGTCATATATAAGGCCGAGATTAAGAACAACCTTTCTTGAAGGCTCCACACTTACATTCTCAACCATACCATCAGTAAACTTGGCATTTGGAACAGTAACCACCCTCCCTGCCAGAGTCCTTATCTTTGTAGATCTGATCCCGATCTCTTCAACGGTTCCGTCAAATCCGCCAATTTTTATACGGTCCTTAATCTTAAACGGTTTATCAGTAAAAATAGTTATTCCTCCAAATACATTAGATACAAGGTCTTTTGCAGCCATTGCCAGAGCCAGACCTCCAATTCCGAGACCTGCCAGAACAGCGCCTATATCAAAGCCTGTATTATCAAGAGCAATAATAACACCTAGAATCCATACAATACTTCTGATGGCTTTTTTGAAAATTGGTAGAAGCTGGTCATCCAGATCGCTTTCACTTTTTTTGGTAATAGGTTCAAGATATTCAGAGATAATTGCATCCAGTAAACGTGCTATCAGCCATGTAACAGTGACTATCACCACGAAAAAGAAACCTTTGACGAATAAATCTTCAAAAGTCTGCTCAAAAGTAAGGCTCTTAAATGCAAACCAAATCCCAAACAGAACCAATAGCACGATTGATGGCTCTTCGACCATATCCACAATGATATCGTCGATCTTTGATTTGGACTTTGCAGCAATTTTTTTAACAATCTTATTGATAAACCAAAACAGTATTTTACCAAGAATAACTGCACCGATTACAATTGCCAGTGATAGTAGCCAGGAACCTGATGTATTACCATAAAACGTTTTTTCCAAAAAATCGCTCATTTTTTAACTGTTAAATTATTAAATAAAACCTGTGCAAAGATAAACTATTATTCATATTTAATGGAAACTACCGGATCGTTGATAGCTGCTTTAACAATGTAGTAGCTAATGGAAAGCATTCCAACAAGAAAGGCAATAATTCCGGCAAGTAAAAATGATATCCAGTTGAGTGAAGCATGATAAATAAAATTCATATTTAACCAAATATCAAGACGCCACCAGGCTATTGGAGCGGCAATGATAAAGGCAATGAATATGAGTAATGCAAATTCTTTATACAATAGCATAAGAATATTGCCAACTGAAGCCCCAAAGACTTTTCTTACACCTATCTCTTTTGTGCGTTGTTCTGCAATAAAAGATGACAATCCAAGAAGGCCGAGCAATGCGATAAATATTATCAATATTGATGTTATTTTAATTATTGTACCAATCTTCATATCAGCTTTATACATTTCATCCATACTGTTTGCCATAAATGTATAGCTAAAGGGACTTTTAGGGTTATATTCATTCCATTTTTGTTCGATAAAAGCAAGAGTCTCTTTTTGATTTTTCGGGCTGATACGGCAAGTAAGAAAATATCCTGGATCATCTCTTAAGAAAAAGATAATAGGCTCAATTTCATTATGTAATGACTTGAAGTTGAAATCTTTAACAATTCCAATTACTTTGAGCATTCTACCTCCAGTACCGTCACGACTGAAGCCGAAATGTATTTTTTTTCCAATGGCATTATCTCCCCACCCAAATTTTGCTGCTGCTGTTTCATTAATTATCACGGCTTCTATTGCGTCGGTTCCCATATCTTTGTTAAAATCACGACCCTTAACAACTTCAAGTCCGAATGTTTTAGCAAAATCATAATCGGTTTGAGCAAGAATAACAGTAATATTTTCCATCTTATTTTCCTGTTCCACCTTGAGTAATTGTATCCAGTTTATTTGTCCGGGCACACCTGTAGAACTTGCGGCTGCCGTTATATTCGGACTTTGTAATAGCTCATCCTTAAACAACTTAGCCTTACTCAGAAATGCCGAATCCTGAACCTCCATAATAACCAGATTATTTTTGTCGAAACCCAGATCCTTGTTTCTTAAAAATCCGATCTGCTGTGATACCACTATAGTTCCAATGATCATAAATATGGCAATAACAAACTGAAGGACAACAAGTATTTTCCTTAGTGCTCCTCCTTTTTTGCCACCTTTCCCGCCCGATCCTTTTAAAACCTTGACAGGCTGAAATGAAGATAAAAAGAAAGCTGGGTAACTACCTGATAACAGTCCGATGAAAATTGTTATCACTAAAATTTCTATATAAATTATAGGATTTTTTAAAAGGCTGATAGATATTGATTTGTCGGCAAGGTTATTAAAATCAGGAAGAACAAGCCATACGAGCAGGAACGCAATAATCAAAGCAATTAGAGATAGAATTATCGATTCACTCAGAAATTGAGTGATAAGTTGACTTTTATAGGCTCCGGCAACTTTTCTTATTCCAACTTCTTTTGCCCTGCCTGCTGATCTGGCTGTTGCCATATTCATATAATTGATGGCAGCTATCAGAAGAATAAAGGCTGCAACAGCAGAAAAAATCAACAGATAAATCTTATTCCCTGAAGGCCTTTCACCACCAAGCCCTTTTCTGAAATGTGTTTCAGCGAGAGGTGTTGCCATCAGCTCAAAGTTAAGATTATATTTTTCGCCTAGCTCCTTCATATATTTATCATAAAAGGCCGGGAACTTGTCATAAATACCCTCAATAGATGAGTTTTCTTTTAAAAGTATATATGTATAAAGTCCGATTCGCCAAAATCGTGACGACTTCATACTGTTATATTCATCAACACCCTGGTCGTTTGCAGCAGTTGCAATTGATATCAGACCATCAAATTTGAGATGAGTATTATTCGGAATATCCTCCATCACACCGGTTATCTTCAGGGAATGGCCATCAGCAATAATGAGGATCTTCCCAAGGGGATCTTCATTCCCAAAATATTTATTTGCAATTTTTTGAGTGATTACAATAACATTAGGCTCAGAAAGACACTTTTCGGGATTGCCTTCCAGTAATTTGTAAGAAAATATTTTAAATACCGATGAGTCAGCCAACATAAAATTATCTTCATAATAAGCATTGTCGCCATATTTGATCAAAGTATTTCCAATGGCGTCAAATCGTACAAAATCTTCCACTTCAGGAAATTCAAGTTTAAAAGCAGGTCCCAACGGGTTTGGTACTACTGCAAACTGATCGGGCTTATTATTAACTACAAACTTTCCTTCCAGTCTGTATATTCGGTCATACTTTTCGTTGTATTTGTCATACGAAAGCTCATCCTGCACATACAGCAATATCACCAAAGCTGTTGCAATCCCTACAGACAAACCAACGATATTGAGGATCGAGTAGAACTTGTTCCTGATTAGATTACGATAAAGACTTTTAAGAAGATTTTCAAACATTTATATAAATAATTCTCTCAAAATATTATGCATCGGCTAAAATAGAAAAATAATTAATGTGTAAAAGGGCAAATATTTAAACTTCTGTTTTAGAAACTGTAGTTATTGGCACTTAACATCAATAGTTACAGGAACTTGAGCTCTTAAAAAAAAGTTTTAAACCAAAATGTTAATTTTTACGTAGAACGATTGACTTTAAAGAATGTATTGTATGAAAAAATATTTAGTTATAGTTACAGCAGTTATAATGATTTCTTCATTGAACAGTTTCGGACAAAAAGGTAAAGAGCTTATTTTTGGTGTCGGAGGGGCGATTACCAGTGTTTGGATTCAAAATCAGAATTTTTACGGTGAGCCGGAAATTGACTATGGACCTAAAATGGGCTATGCTTTCACCTTTAATTTCGGATATAATTTTACAGAGAAGATTTCTGTTGTTGCAGAATTTCAATATTCGGCACAGGGTCAGAAATATGATGGCAAACAGTCATTTGACGGGCATAAATATGATACAAAAAGGAGTATTGATCTTCAGTATTTTAATATACCGGTATTTGCTAAGTATTCTTTTGGTACAGGTAATGCAAAATTCAGGTTTATGATAGGGCCCCAGTTTTCATTTTTAAATGAAGCAACGCAAAACTACACCAGAGACGGGAAAACCATTGGGACAACAAAAACAGACCTTAATGGAAAATCATTTGTTACCGATGCAAAAAATATTAAAGACAGATTTGTGAATACTGATATTAGTATTGCCATCGATTTAGGAGCAGATATTTATCTCTCTAAAAAGTTTTTTATCAATGCAGGTTTCAGAGTTAACTACGGATTTAAAGATATTAATGATCCGGCTTACAGGCTTAACGATATTGACGGTGAGTATTCGCCTTCGCATAATGCCTGGGCTGGACTTTATGTGGGTATAAACTATATCCTCGATGTTCAGGGATACAGTCAGAGGAGTTTTTAGTAGTTGCATTTTGCCGTGATAGAGACATTCACCTGATTGACCTTAATCCATTTTACCCTTCCGGGCTTAACCATACACTTCTATTTGAGTTTCCCTAAGTTTGCTATCTCTGTTTAGCAATGTCATTAAAATGTATTATTTTTGCATCCATAAAACAGAGATTATGGGATTGAAGAATTTTCTTATATATCAGAAGATTAAGAATAAGAAGAGTCGGGAGTTTTCACTTACAGAGCTTGAAAAGAAGCATAGGACTGAGAATGTCCGCAGTTTTAACGACAGTAGCTATTTTGCAGGAATATCAAAGGAAGGTTACACATTTGTGACACGCCAGGCTTTTCGCGTTGACAAGTATAATGAAAACTGGATGATGGTTCATATTCCGGGCGAAGGAGTTTTTGGTTTTGAGAATAGGGAGTTGGAAGAGGGAGAAGAATTTCGTCAGGGTAATATTGCATATATTTGTGAAAAGCCCGGAGAAGAGTGGAAAGTAACTTATGAAGGACCACTTCCACAGGGAGAGAAATCAGGTTTATTAAAACTTGACCTAAAATGGAAAGGCGTTGCTCCGTTGGTTGTTTTCGACAAAGTTGGTACAACTTACAAACAGGTTGGAGATCAGATAGCAAAAGAGAAATGGAACGGAAAGTTTTTTAAGAAATTGAGAGAGCTTGATCAGGTTCATTATGAGCAGGCTGGAAAAATGACCGGTAAATTTGAATGGAATGGCAAAAGTATTGATACAGAGTTTATTGGTGTTCGCGACCATAGCTGGGGTGTAAGAAATTGGGAAGACTGGAGTCGCCACTTTTGGCTTCTCGGGCTTCTTGAAGATGGCAGGTTTTTTAATTTCAGTATGATAAGCTACAACTTTGTTAAAAATCTTCAGGCTGCATTTATATATGATTATGATCATTATAAGACAATGTATAAAATCCCAAATTTTGATGAGATCAAAATGGACGGGCTTATGCCACATTCTCTCTCATTTGATGTGCAGAAAGAAAAGAACGGGCCTTTTAAAAATGTATCTCTTGAGATGAAGCAGTTTTTCCCTTTCCATATGGATAAAGACTATTATCTGAGGCAGGCAAAGGCCGATTTTATATACGATGGTGTGAAAGGTGTTGGTATTGCAGAACTGGGTGTAAACTTGATTGAATATGGGCGTGATATTTCAGGTAGATAAGATAACAGAGGGTATTGGTGGCGGTAAAGCAAGAGGACTGGCCTTTTTGAAGAAAGCCGGTATGAATATTCCCGAAACTTTTGTTGTCACTGAGTTTTCCAAACAGGAGTTGAAAAAATTTATTACTTCTTTGCCTAATCACAGAGCTTATGCAGTAAGGTCTTCAGCTTCAGGAGAGGATGGTGAGGAGTTTTCGTTTGCAGGACAGTTTGATTCATTTCTTAATCTTAATGGTGAAAAAACCATTCTTGATGCTGTAGAGAAATGCTTCAAGTCGGCAAGTTCGCAAAATGTTAAATCATATAAAGACGGGCTGCATTCTGCAAATGGCTCGGTAATGAATGTGATTGTTCAGGAGATGGTTCAACCAGAATTTTCCGGGGTATTATTTACTGCTGACCCTGTTCGGAACAGGCATGATAAAATAACTGTTAGTGTTGTTAAAGGTGTTGGTGAAGATTTGATGTCGGGCT
>JAUVIX010000274.1 GCA_030592565.1 Chlorobiota bacterium | reverse complement strand
TTAGATTTTCCTGAAATTGTTTTTTTGTTTTTTGGTGCGATTCAAAATCAATCATTCCAAGTTGTTCGTGATATTGTAATATATCGTAGGAATCCCTATCAACACTCAACCCAACAAGTATTCTGACTTTTTCTACAGGTTCAAGATATTCGTTCAGTTGATAAAACCCACTTGCTCTAAAATATCCGACAAGCACATCAAAAAGCTGTGTGTCTTTTAGAGTGGCTTTAAACCGACTTAATAAACTATTCCCATCTTCATTAGTGAAGAATGTCAAGTCAGTTTCGTCTATATTTATATTGTCATCATTCATTTTTTTCTAATTCCTTTACTTGATTGATTCAATCACTGAATTTACATTTCTAAAAAGTAATTCTTGATTTTCTCTTGATTTTCGCAGGGATTCTACAAATGACTTCATATTTTCATAATAAATTCTTAAAGCAATTATATCCTTTTATAATTCTTATATCTCCCGATCTCTTTGCCGGTTATCTTTTCAAGAAAGTTGAGAAATTGCTTTGACGGTGGCAGCTTAATCCCTTTTGTGGGGTCGTAGGTGAAGGTCCAGTTTTGCTTCCTGATTCTCTCCTGCATTACTTTAGGGTGTGTATCTTCAAATTTTGCCAGAGAATCAATCATAGAGTAATCAAACTCATCGCTTACAGCAATTTTTTTCTCCACAAATTCATCATCGTGCCACATCTTTTCAAACTCTTTTCTCTTTTCCTGTTGTGTTTTAGGGTCTTTTACCCATCCGTAATGGTACATCCAGGCATCAACAGGTTTTACTCGTAATAGTTTATTATTTTTCCGGAAACCCTGAGCATCTCTGAATGAGTGAACCTGGTTATTATTTTTAATTATTCTTATCTCGTTGGCATACCATTTTCTTGAATTTCCAACATAATCGTAGGAGCCGTAAAAATGTAAGTAATTAAACAAAAGTCCCTCAACATCAGGGTTGTCTTTCCATTTAAGCATTGTTTCCTTAACAACAGGCAGGTACTTTTCGTGCATACATTCGTCGGCCTGGATATAAAATCCCCAGTCGCTGTCGGGTGAAATAGCATCAATAGCCTTATTTGTTTCAACAGCGAGCACTCTTCCACCTTCTCTTAGTGAGTCATCCCAAACAGTTTCAATAATTTTTATTTTATCAGAGTCAATATTTTTGATTAGCCCTAATGTATTATCTTCTGAATTGCCAACAGCCACAATCACTTCGTCACACACAGGTAAGATAGATTGAATTGCTTCAACAATGGGAAAATCGAACTTAACAGCATTGCGGATAATTGTAAAACCTGAAACTTTCATATTATTTTGATGATTTTATTAATTCAATCACTAACTCTCTACTCGTTAAGTTTCATTCTAATTTTGGAAGTCAGTATGTCTATAGCTATCTGATTTTTGCCGCCCTGGGGAATAATAATATCGGCATATCGCTTATTAGGCTCTATAAAGAGCAGGTGCATGGGTTTAACAAATTTTTCATAATGATCAAGTACTTCTTTAAACGAACGGCCTCGCTCTTCAATATCTCTCCAGATAATTCTCATCAGGCGATCATCATCGTCGGCATCAACAAATACTTTTATATCAAGCCTTTTTCTTAAACTTGGATTTGCAAGAATAAGAATACCTTCAACAATAATAACCTTTTTGGGCTTAACAGGCATAGTCTCTTTTGCCCTGGTACAAGTGAGATATGAATAGATAGGCATATCTATTGTTTTCCCTTTTTTCATCTGGTCGATATGGCTGACAAGCAGTTTGAATTCAATTGATGAGGGATGGTCAAAGTTAATTTTCGATCTTTCCTCAGAAGAGAGATGACCACTATCACGATAATACGAATCCTGGGAAATGACAGATACCGAATGTGAAGGAAGACTTTCGATTATCTTCTTTACAACTGTTGTTTTTCCAGATCCCGAACCACCTGCTATTCCAATTATTAACATAACAAACATTATTTAATTTCCATTACCTTCAACGTACGTTTATTCTTCCACATTCCCCTGGTGAAATCAGGAAATTTTACAGCCTTTTATCTTTAACAAATTTTCAGGAACCAAAAATAATTAATTAATAGGGAAATATTAAAAAAAACTTAATCTTATTAAACATTTGTAAGATAGAAAACGATTATTTATTATCTTTGTAATTTATAATCAGTATTATGACAACGATTACGATAAAGCAAAACATAAAGAATCTTGATCAGCGGACATATAATACTTACGAGGAGCTGATGGAAGAACTTGCTGAATTGCATGGATATAAAATCCTTTGGCAAATAAATGAGAACAATATTCCTGAAGATGCAAAAAAGGCATTAATAGAGTTTGAACAGACACCGGACAAAAAATTGCTCAATATTTAAGTGTTATGAAGGTATTTGAGGCAAATGAAAAAATTCTATTATACCTGCAAGACCATCAAATATTAGCAGCTTATAAAAAAGCAAAGACACTAATTCAAAATGGTTATTATCAAGAAATACAATTAAAAAAGCGACAACCTAAATCAAAAAATATTTACCAATTCCGAATTACAAGAAAATACCGTGCATTCGCAATCAAAAAAAATAACACATTAATTATTTTTCATATATCAGATCATCAATAATTTCCTGTTTCCGCAACTTTAGAGATTATACGACGAAGAAAGAAAACTCTAAGAGGTTTGCTAAAGCAAAAAACTCAGCATAATACCGGCAGCCACGGCAGAGCCTATAACACCGGCAACATTTGGAGCCATAGCGTGCATCAGCAGATGATTTGATGGATCGGCTTTCAGTCCTTCCACCTGAACGACCCTGGCGCTGTCAGGTACAGCAGATACTCCGGCAGCCCCAACCAATGGATTGATTATGTTCTCTTTTGAAAGAAACAGATTCATCACCTTTGCAAAAATAATACCACCGGCTGTTGCTATCATAAAAGAGAGAGCACCAAGGATAAATATCATTATAGACTGGCTTGTGAGAAAAACATCTGCCTGAGTAGAAGCGCCGACGGTTAGCCCTAGAAGAATCGTTACTATGTCAATCAATGATATTCTTGATGTTTCGGCAAGTCTTTTTGTAACGCCACTCTCTTTTAATATGTTTCCAAAGAAAAGCATTCCGAGCAAAGGCAGCGCACTCGGAGATATGAAACCAGTAAATAAAAGGCCAAAAATCGGAAATAACATTTTTTCAAGTTTAGATACGGAACGAGGAGGTTTCATCCTGATTACTCTTTCCTTTTTGGAGGTCAGGAGTTTCATTATAGGGGGCTGGATAACAGGCACAAGAGCCATATACGAATAAGCAGCTATTGCGATGGGGCCTATCAGGTTTTTCACATAAATAGGGTCACCTGCTGCAGTTTGACCTATTATGTTAATGCCATTAGCAAGTTTTGATGAGAGAAAAATGGCCGTAGGACCATCTGCTCCCCCGATAATTCCAATAGCACCGGCTTCGGCAGGATAAAAACCAAGAGCCAGGGCACCCAGAAATGTTGCGAAAATTCCCACCTGCGCAGCAGCTCCCAGAAGCATAAGACGGGGATTGGAAATAAGTGATGAGAAATCTGTCATAGCTCCTATTCCCAAAAAAATCAATGGTGGATAAATTCCTTTTGTTACACCAAAATAGAGGTAGTTCATAACACTACCATCCTCATAAATCCCAAGCTGAAGGCCAGCATTTAACAAAAAAGGAATATTGCCGATCAGGACTCCAACACCTATCGGAATCAGCAACAATGGTTCATACTCATACCTGATAGCTAGAAAAATAAAAAATAGTCCTACAACAATCATTATTATATGTCCCGGCGTTGCATTTGCAAAGCCCGTAAAAGACCAAAATCGCATTATCCCTTTTTCAGCATCTGACGACACATCCGTTTTGTCCGATTGATTAACGATTTCGCTTTTATGTGGCTCATTTTTGTTTGCTGTGCTTTGATTTATAAATCCCGACAGCATAGCAAGTATAGCGATTATACTAATTACGGTTACAGCTTTGCGTATCATCTCTGTTTCATTTCAATTAAAACATCATCCTGAAGCACACCGTCACCTGGCTGAACTTTAACAGATACAATTATTCCGTCTTTTTCGGCCAAAATCATATTTTCCATCTTCATTGCTTCGTACATCAGCAGCTTGTCACCTTTTTTCACCTCATCACCAGGCTTAACAAATACTTGCATAATATTTCCGGGAAGAGGTGATTTCACTAGTACTGTGCTACTGATATCCTTTTTAATCTTACTCTCTCGCCTTGCAGGGGAGGGGACATCCTTCCTGATAAAAACTGGTATTTTAGCCCGTTTTACCTCATGTTGAACCTCTACTGCATACTTTGTTCCGTTAACTTCAATATTTGCGATATTATCTTCAAAATCTTGTATCTCAACATCGTAGTTATGTCCACGGATTGTAAATTTATAGCTTTTCATATTCCTTTGTAATAATCATTAACACTATATATTTTTGAGTTCCAGGGTGAATAATCACGATTTTTTTCTTTAAATGTGAGTACATTACTCTCTTCATCATGAATTTCGCCAAAATACAGATTGAGCGCCATAGCAATGGCAGCACTAACTTCACCCGATATATAAAGTTCATCCTTTTCGGCAGCTTGAAATTTTCCTTGTTTTCGTAATTTTTGCCTAACAAAAAAATCAATAATCTTCGGTATCAAACTATAAATATTATACATCACTACAAGTGTAATAAAAACAGTAAGATATCCCACAACTGCCAGTGTTATTCCAAATTCATCTATTGCCGAAAAGTCGAATGATATGCTATTAAGAATCATAATATTTGTTTATAGAGGGATGTTAGAATGTTTCTTAGGCGGATTTTTATCTTTCTTCGTTGACAGGGTTTTCAGTGCTCTGATAATTCTGAACCGTGTATTTCGTGGTTCGATTACATCATCAATATAACCATATCTCGCAGCTTTATAAGGATTTGCAAACTCTTTCCTGTACTCTTCTTCTTTTTCGGCAATATATTTTGCTCTCTCTTCCTGATCTTCAATTTTCGCAATGTTTTTACCTTCTAAAACTTCAATGGCTCCTTTTGGCCCCATAACTGCAATTTCGCCTGTAGGCCAGGCATAATTAATATCACCACGTAACTGCTTTGAGCCCATAACATCGTGGGCACCACCGTATGATTTACGAAGGGTTATTGTAATCTTCGGCACTGTTGCCTCACCATATGCAAACATAAGTTTTGCACCGTGGATTATTATTCCACCCTGCTCCTGTGAACTGCCAGGTAAAAATCCCGGGACAT
>JAUVIX010000062.1 GCA_030592565.1 Chlorobiota bacterium | reverse complement strand
TGCAAAAGTATATCCGGCAGAATCCCGAAGTCGGTTAAAAAACATTTATATTCGTGTATTACCCGATTGTATTCGGTTGTAACCGGTTGCTAATGGCTTAATCATTGTTATTGTTCCCTTTACGCTAACTTTAGGTTTGATAAAATAATATGAAATTTTGCACTTTTTTTGTATATTTGAGGGCTAAATAATTACCTGGCTTATTTTTTAATAAAAATTAAATCAAAGGAGGAATAAAAATGGCAGACAAAATTTATCGTGTAAACATGAATGACCTCAGTTACAAAATTGAGGATGTTCCCGAAGAGTGGATGGGGCTTGGCGGCAGAGGCCTTACCTCTACAATCGTTTCTGCAGAAGTAGATCCTGAGTGTCACCCTTTAGGACCTAATAACAAGATGGTATTTGCACCCGGACTTCTCTCCGGCACACCCGCTGCAAATTCAGGAAGAAACTCATTAGGAGCAAAAAGTCCCTTGACAGGAGGTATTAAAGAGAGCAATGTGGGCGGCACAAGTGCCCAGATTTTTGCAAAACTTGGTGTAAAAGCCCTGATCATAGAAGGGATTCCAAAAGATGATTCTACCTTTTATCATCTGCATGTGACCAGAGAAAAAGTGGAGATAGTGCAGGTTCCTGAACTTGTAGGTAAAAATAACTTTGAAGTACTTGATGCTATGTTGGCAAAGTACAGTAAAAAAGTTGCTGTGATGACAATAGGCAGGCCTGGTGAAATGAAAATGCCGGTTGCCAATGTTTCAGTTAAAGACCCTGAAGGCAAATTCAGAAGTCATGGCCGCGGCGGCTTGGGTGGAGTGATGGGTTCCAAGAAGATCAAATGTATTACCGTGGATGCCGAAAGCTATAAAGAGACAACAATAGCCAATCCGGAAAAATTCAAAGCAGCTAACAGAATCTTCGCAAAATCATTGCTGGATAATCCTGTAAGCGGTCAGGCATTACCGGCATTTGGGACTAATGTTCTAATTAATATTCTGAATGAATCCGGGGGGCTGCCATCAAGAAACTTCCGTTCAGGCAACTCTGAAAATGCAGAGGATATTTCCGGTGAAACTATGGCAGATATTATTAAATCCAGAAATGGCAAGACAACACATGGATGTCAAGCAGGCTGTGTTATACAGTGCTCCCAGGTTTATAATGACAAGGAGGGTAATTATCTCACATCAGGATTTGAGTATGAGACTATTTGGGCATTGGGTGCTCATGCCGGCATTAAAGATCTGGATATGATTGCGAAATTGGATTCCGTTATGGATGATCTGGGTATTGATGCAATAGAAGTAGGGATAACACTTGGTGTTGCCGTAGATGCTGGTATTCTCAAATATGGTGATGGTGAGAAGGCTTATAAAATTGTTTCGGAAGATATTGCTAACGGGACAGCAATTGGAAGGATTATAGGCGGAGGTGCCGGAACCCTGGGGAAACTATACGGGCTTGTACGCGTTCCGGTAGTTAAAAATCAGGGTATTCCTGCCTATGAACCACGTGCAGTCAAAGGACAGGGTATAACCTATGCTACAACACCGATGGGTGCTGATCATACTGCAGGATATGCTGTTGCAACCAATATCCTCCAGGTTGGCGGATATATTGACCCACTTAAAAAAGACGGACAGATAGAACTGTCACGTAATCTTCAAATTGCTTCTGCCTTTATTGATAGTACCGGTATGTGTATATTTGTTGCTTTTGCTATACTGGATGATCCGGGTAGTTTGCCAGCAATGATTGATATGATTAACGCAAGATTTGGCACCAGCCTCACTGGTGATGATGTTACCGAAATGGGGAAAAAGATACTCAAAATGGAGCGTGAATTCAACCGGAAAGCAGGTTTGACAAGCGCCCACGACAGAATGCCTGAATTTATGAAGTACGAGCCTTTGCCACCTCATAATGTAGTCTGGGACTTCACCAATGAAGAGATAGATTCAGTTTGGAATTTTTAATGGATGATATGATAAATATCACAATAAAACTATTTGCCCATTTTCGGGTAAATAACTTTAAGGCTGAGAAAAGAAGTTATGCCAAAGGCACAACTGCCAGAGATGTCATTGCTGATACCGGCATTGATATCAAACAGTTTCCCCTTGGTATCTTAATGGCCAACGGCAGACACATTAATGAAGACTATATTCTGAAAGAGGGTGATATCCTTGCTATATTTCCGAAGGTTGGAGGAGGCTAAAAGTGGAGGTCAAATCTGTGTGACAGATTACTCAAAGGAAACATAATGGATAAAGAAAAGGAGAAGCTTCTTAAAAAAAACAGCATAGATGGTTTTCTGTCTTTAGCTGCCCACAGAGCAGCAGTAAAGGCTTTTGCCTCCACCTTCAGGGATGTTGAGAGGAATGCTTTAGATATGGGCATAGTGCCACTACGGTACAAAAGAAATCAATCCACGATTAGTGCAGCATCGCAAAAAAAACTATTTCATACTCATGTGGCTATCATCGGCTGCGGTGGTCTTGGCGGACATATCGCAGAGATGCTAACAAGAATAGGAGTGGGAAAACTATCTCTTTTCGATTTCGATATTTTCGAAGAGCACAATCTTAACAGACAAAACTTTTCTAATTACGAGAATATTGGCAAAGAGAAGGTTATGGTAGTTAAAGAGGCTTTGGAAAAAATCAATCCCTCTATTGAGATAGCAGCTTTTGTGAAGAGATTTCTCCCTGAACAGGACTTCCCCCTGCTAGCCGGTGTTGACGTTGTTGTTGATGCACTGGATAGTCCCCGGACAAAACTTGATCTGGCACAGAAATGTAAGGAGAATGAAGTCAGTTTTGTTCATGGTGCAATAGCAGGGATGAGCGGGCAGTTTACCACCAACAATACACTTGAGTATCTCTACCCTGATGGAGGGTCTGGTGCAGAAATCAGTGTGGGGAATCCATCATTTTCAGTAACATTTGCAGCCTCAGTACAAAGTGCCGAGGTTGTAAAAATTACTCTGGGCATTGGCAAAAGCTTAGAAGATGAGCTTCTTATTACAGATTTACTGGAAAATGAATTTATTTTAATTCCAATTGTACCTGTTAGATAATCTTTTATCTTAAAAATTTCTCAGGGCCTGGGTTCCGTGGTCCCGAAATTTCGCATTGGCGTCAACCAAAGGGATGAATATAATAGAGCTATTACCCACTAATCCCAAAGGTACAATGTGTTTTATGAAGATGCGGCATTATGGTATTCTAAGCAGCCGCAGCAAATCGGTTGACCTGAATAGGGCAAAAGAATTTTTTGGACTTAAGCCGGTGCAGAGGCAAAAAATATGTCGCTACTATTTGCTTTTGGGAAATAAAACAGCACTCTTTTTTTTACAATACACAACCCAAATTATTAAATCTCCATAGAGATATCCTGAGTTAGGCCAATTCCGGAAGCTGAGTGCAATACCGAAGCGTCGGTATCCAAATAACTCATCCCGACAAGTGTACGGGAGTGCTTGAATTATTGAGACTTAATTGTTTGCTGGCTGTTTTCTTCCGACAATCTGTATGTCTCTATCTTACTGCAATGTTTCTCGGTCTTGACGAAGGAGCGGGACGGGTTGAAAGGCTCTTTTTGCATTTTGGGATTAAGGGTAAGCCTTGTGTGAATGCTAAATGTGCCTGACAACGAAGGGATGGTGTGGATTGAGTTCATCTTATCCTTTTTTTATTAAATCGATAAATTTCTCTTTATAGTTTTTTCCAATCGGAATAGTTTTATCATCCAACTTTACTTGATGGTTTTCAAATGATTTTATGTGAGTAATGGATACGATATAAGATTTATGAATTCTAATAAATTGTTTTTTAGGTAGTTTTTCCAGAAAATCCTTTAAACTGATATATGTTACAAATTTTTTATCAGACAGATATACATTAATATAATTACCCAATCCTTCAATATATCTAATGTCATCTATTTTAACCTGATAGGTTTCTACACCACTTTTAATTTGGATGTTTTTATCAAAATGGGCTAAATTAATTGTCGATTTATTCTTAACTCCATACTTTAGCCCATATATTTCCTTTGCCTTAATTACCGATTTTAAAAATCTAACGAATTCGAAAGGTTTTAATAAATAATCAATAGCGTCTAATTCATAACTTTCAATCGCGTATTCAGAATATGCTGTCGTAAAAATGACCATTGGTTTCTGATTCATTACTTTTACGAATTCTGTCCCTGTAATATCAGGCATATTAATATCAAGAAAAATAAGGTCTATCTTATTCTGCAATAAAAAATCCATTGCATCCAAAGGACTTCGGAATTTACCGACTAAATCTAGAAAGTCAATTTTGTTAATATAGCTGTCTATAATCTCAAGCGCCCTCGGTTCATCATCTATAGCAATACATCTCATTTATTTATACCTCTCGTTTAAGTTTTTTATTTCTAATTTAACAACATATTTTTGTGAATTGTATTTTGTCTCTAATTTATAATTACCACTATATAATAATTCAAGTCTCTTTTTTACATTTTTCAATCCAATCCCAGTGTGTTCTTTTGTTTTTTTCAATGCATGATTTGAATTCTCAATTGTAAATTTCAATGTATTTTCATAGACATTCAAATTTATATTAACCACAGAAGACAATTTATAATCAACGCCATGATTAAATGCGTTTTCAACAAAATTAATTAATAAAAATGGGGGTAATATGAAATCCTCAGTATCCCCCTTTGTCTTAAAAGAAACAGTTAAATCATCCTCATCCAGAAATCTCAACTTTTGAAGCTCAATATAACTTTCCAGGTATTCAATTTCTTCGGAAAGTTTAACTGTGGTTTTATTCGACTTGTCCAGCATAAACCTCATTAAAGTTGATAATTTTGACAAACCTGCGGCAGTTTCATTATCATCGTTCTTTATCGCTATGGAATATAAATAATTTAAGGAGTTAAATAAAAAGTGTGGACTGATTTGCGATTTTAGATAGTTTAATTCCAGCTTCAAGTTTTCCTCTATAAGTTTTCTTGCAACAATTTCATTTCTCACCCATGCCCTAATTATTGCATATAGGACGGAAAGTATTACAAAAAATAAATTGATAAAGCTGGTTGTTATTATTTCTTCGAATTGGAATACTATTTTTTCATTGTAGAAATAATTTACGGCATAATAATAATCGAAAGTGTTCTCAATCACACTAAAAACAATAGTTAAGATAAAAAGCCATATTGCGAATTGTAATACGTTGAATCTTTTTAAGGAATATTGTGGAAACAGCAAGAACAAATTCGCATAAAAAAGCAGGATATTAATGAAAGTTCCAAACAAAAGTGGAACATCCATTGAGTCTCCATTTAAATAGTGAAAAGAAAGCGCATTATAATGGATAAACAGAAAAGTTAAGACAATCCAACAAAATGCGTGAATGATTATTTCGATGTATTTCCTTTTTATTTTATGCATACTTAATGATGTAAACGAAGTAAAAGTACTGAAATATCACATTTGAAATGAGTTTTTTATTCAAAACGAAATGAATTCTATGTGTATGCTCTACTTTTTTATTCAAAAGAATATTGCACTTCCTGTAGGTATGTTTGAATAAATCCCTTTGTGGTTGGAATAATAAAATTGTTTGCCAAAATAAAGACTTGTTGATTTGCACCAAGTTTTTATTAATCATTTAAATTTAAAAATTATGGACGATGGAATAGTAGCTTCAATAATCCTTGGTATATGTTTCTGGGGATTTGTCAGTATCATTAAAACAATTTTTGAGTATCGAATTCTTAATAAACTTGCTGAAAAGAGCAAAGCAGAAATCAATATTAGGAACTTTAATCTGCCAGACTTTTCAAGCCCAATTCATAACCTAAAATGGGGCATCATTATATTTTTAGGAGGATTTGGATTGGTTTTACTTCATTTATTGGATTTAAGTTCAGATAGCCCTTTACCTTATGGTATTGAATCGGTTTTTATTGCTTCTGGCTTTATTCTATATTTTTTTATTGAAAAAAACTCAAATGCAAAATCTAAAAATGTACAATCATGAAAAAAATACCTTTATTATGTTTAATAGCAATCTTATGCATCTGTGAGTTTAATGTTGCTTTGGCTCAACAAAATGATATTCAAAAGAAAGTTGATGAATACATCAATGCACATTTACAAATGAATCAGTTTTGTGGTTCTATTCTAATTGCAAAAAATGATCAAATTATAGTAAACAAAGGATACGGCTATGCAAACTACGGGTTTGAAATTAAAAATAATCCTGAAACCAAATTCAGAATTGGTTCATTAACAAAGGGATTTACGGCAGTTGCTATTTTGCAACTAGAAAAAAAAGGTTTATTAAATGTTGATGATAAACTTAAAAAATACATTCCTGATTATCCCCGGGGAGATGAAATAACAATAAAACACTTGTTAACACATACATCAGGAATTCCAAATCATACTGAGTTTAAAGACTTCAATAAAGAAAGAAAAGTTTTTAAATACAATGTAATAGAAACCATTTCTACCTTTAAAAGCAGACCTTTAGAATTTAATCCAGGTGAGAAGTTCAACTATAGTAATTCGAACTACATTTTATTAGGATTTGTGATAGAACAAGTAACTAAGGTGTCCTATGCCGAATATATCAAACAAAACATTTTTGAGCCATTAAAAATGAACAATTCCGGATTTGAAAATCCTGAAAGAATAATCAAAAACTTTGCACAAGGCTATTGTTTTAAAAACAATTATATTGAAAAAGCTAAATTTCGTGATATGTCCAATGCACATGCTTCGGGAGCTTTGTATTCAACTACTGAAGATTTATATCTTTGGGATAGGGCTTTATATTCGGAAGAATTAATAAGCAACAAATCAAAAAAAGAAATGTTTACTGTGTTCAAAGATAATTATGGATATGGTTGGGGAATTGTAAATTTATTCAATCATAAAATGATAGGCCATTCTGGTGAAATTGATGGCTATACATCAAGTATAAGTCGATTTGTAAATAATGACATCTGCATTATTATTTTATCAAATTTTGAACAAACTCCTATTGGAAGCATTACTTACGATTTGGCTGCATTAATGTTCGGTGAGAAATACGATATTCCTGGAGCTATTGAAACAGTTACACTATCAAATACTATTTTGAAATCTTACGTTGGAAAATACGAACTTAAACCAGGTTTCATTTTTAGTGTTTCATTCAGTGATGGTAAACTGTTTTGTGAACCAACAGGACAATCAAAACTTGAGTTATTGCCTATTTCAGAATCAGAATTTATTTTAAAAGAGGTTAAGGCTAAAATTTCATTTTCAAAAAATTCTAATCAAAAAATCGATAAGTTAATTCTTCATCAGGGAGACAAGGAAATACCTGCACATAAAATTGAATAACATTGTCATTGTGTGTTAGTAAAAAAAGCATGTGTTTGACAGCTAAGGGACGATTGCGGGAATGGGCTGGAAAACTTATGCTTTGTGCGTTAACATCTAATTCTTTTCTCCTTTTGATATCTGTAGAATTTTTGTGCAATGGTCTCTTTTCAGCTTCCAACTAATGTCAAAATTTGTTAATATTTCTTTGTAACCCTTTATTTATAGTCAGTACAGTTAATAATCAACGCAAATATTTTTAGTATTTCTATAAATTTTTCTTCATATTTACTCACTATTTTCACTCCAACGTTATCAAAAATATTCATTGATATTTTCGTCGAAGGGGGATTGCAGCTAACGGCAGTCTGTCTAATAACCCTCCCTTTTATTAAAATTCAGGCAAATATAAGCCGATTTAAGGAGACTTTGAAAAATTTAGCACCTATTTTGTTGTAAAATATGCTACTGTTAAATTGGCTTAATACGGCACTTCTATGCCAAATACTTACCCACAATCGGCATCCTCCTTCCCATACCAAAGGCTTTGGGAGAGACACGCAGCATTGGTGGAGTCTGGTAGCGTTTGTATTCGTTTGTGTTAACCAATTTCAGGATACGGTGTACTATCTTATCCTCAAATCCCATTTTTATCAATTCATTGGGCCCTTGCCGTTTTTCGATGTATTGATAGAGAATCTCATCCAGAATATCATAATCGGGCAATGAATCCGAATCTTTCTGGTCGGGTCTTAATTCTGCTGAAGGTGGTTTTGTAATTGTATTCCAGGGAATTATCTCATTATCCCTGTTAATATATCTGGCCAGTTCAAAGACCTCCGTTTTGTACACATCTCCAATTACTGAAAGGCCTCCGTTCATATCGCCGTAAAGTGTGCCGTATCCGACGGCTGCCTCACTTTTGTTAGAGGTGTTTAAAAGAATATATCCGAATTTATTTGAAAGGGCCATCAGTATTAATCCTCTTGTTCTGGCCTGAATATTCTCTTCTGCAATATTGAAGGGCAATCCTTCAAAAAACGGCTCCAATATCCCGTTAAAACTTTTGAAAGCATCCTCAATGGGGATTATATCATAAGGTGAGCCCAGATTTTTGGCAAGGTCTTCTGCATCCTTAACGGAATGATCAGAAGAAAACCGAGAGGGCAGCAGTATTGATCTCACATTCTCCTTTCCCAAAGCTTCAACAGCAAGGACTAATGTCACAGCAGAGTCAATACCTCCGGATAGTCCGAGAATGGCTTTTGTAAATCCCAGCTTCTCAAAATAATTCCTCACACCCATCACAAGCCCGTCGTGGATAAGTGAAATCTTTGAGGGTTTCGGCCTTTTTTCAACGAAAGTCTTTCTTTCAACCTCCTCAATATCCACAACCATTAAATCCTCCTCAAAATATTTCATTTCATCTGTAATCAGACCTTTGGAATTAATTGCCAGAGAGCCGCCATCGAAAAGAAGTTCGGTCTGTGCTCCCACATGATTGACATATAACAGCGGAAGCTTATATTTTTCGACATTTTGCAACAGCACGCTCCTCCTTTTTTCTGCCTGATCATAATCAAACGGTGAAGCTGCAATATTTATCATTAAGTCTGGTTTAAGATTGAACAACTCATCCATCGGGTTTATGCGATAAAGCAGGTCGTCACCAACATTCCACAAATCCTCACAGATAGTGATTGCCAGCTTTTTACCTTTAAAATCAACAGTATGAAACTCAGCATTAGGCTCAAAATATCTGTATTCATCAAAAATATCATAGTTGGGAAGCAGGGTTTTAAAAATCTTTGATTTCACCTTTCCATCCTCAAGAAAGAAGGCTGTATTAAAAAGGTCTTTCCCTTTTTTTTCTGGATTTCGTGTCGAAGAACCCACGATTGCAGCAATTCCGATGCATTCGGCAGCAATTTTCTCTATTGTGGCATCACACCTGTTAATAAAATCATCAAATTCAAGAAAGTCACGTGGAGGATACCCTGAAACAGCCAGTTCCGAGAAAACAACTAAATCGGCTTTTTCTGATTTTGCCTTATTAATAGCATCCGATATCTTTTTGAAATTATTTTCAAAATTTCCGATATGATAGTTTATTTGTGCTAACGCTATTTTCACTCCAGTTCTCTTTTAATTATCAAAATAATATTCCGATGTTAAGTTCAAGATAATCCATAAAGGCTTTCTGTTTAATCTCGGGATAAACGATATTGTTTCCTTTAAGGATATTTGTTAAACCATTATTGTAATTGAGTTCAAGAAACAATGAAGTTGAATTATCGAAAAAATATTCCAATCCGCAGCCGACAATTATAGATGCTTTAGCGAATTTTATTTTGTCGCTTATATCTTTTGTTTCAAATTCCGTAGTTTCATCACCATAAGTAAATGAGTCATTCGATTTTGCTTTCAGGTTAAAAGAAACACCAAAGCCGATATTCCCAAAAAATGCAAACTTCCCAAATCTGTTAGTTCTCATCTTTATTGTGGCAGGTATTTGTAGATTTCTCAGATTAAATTTCCTTGACAACTCACCCGTCGAAGATATTGTATCGGGATCAATTATCATTTCGTATGGAAAAGTCAGTTTGCCGTTGAGATAATCAACATTAAAACCGGTTTTTACAAAATAGTTCTCTGTTAAAGTAATATCGGATACAAAGCCCCATGAAAAACCGGCAGTTGCACCATCAGATTCATATTTATCAGCATCGGATGAAAACCAGGCGAGGTTGGGTGCCACCCTGAACCCGAATCTGAATGGTTTCACCTGGGAGATAACAAAATTGCTCAAAAGAAGAAAAACTATTAAAACCGGTATCCCTTTTTTCATTATTCGTAAAATAAATTCTCAACAAAAATAGTTAATAAGTGACATGAAAAATTTATTCACATCAAAAATATTGTATTTATTTTTATCTTTGTTGTTTATTTTAACTTAAATCTTC
Organism: Chlorobiota bacterium; assembly: GCA_030592565.1. Taxonomy (GTDB): domain Bacteria; phylum Bacteroidota; class Bacteroidia; order Bacteroidales; family JAADJA01; genus JAADJA01. The sequence continues at coordinate 2,891 of JAUVIX010000062.1, read as the reverse complement.
ATAAATATGAAAAAGATCACATTAGCAATTATCGTAATTTTTTTTAGTTCAATGACCTTTGCCCAATTACACCTCGGTATTAAGGGAGGAGTGACAATGAACAAACTAACTGCCAACATCAGTGATGTAGTTGAAGCAGCTAAAACAGGTTATCAACTTGGTGCTTTTGTCAGGATTGGTGATAAATGGCATTTACAGCCAGAGGTGTATTTTACTGCAAAACCAGGTCAAATTGAGTTTACTACTCCAAGCTTGGATAATCCGAATGAAAAATTTAATATTACGGAAGAGATTACTTTTCAAAGTTTCGACATTCCCGTATTGGTTGGTTTCAGATTACTAAAAATCCCCGGAGGTAATATCAGGCTTCAGGCAGGCCCGGTTGCTTCATTTGTAACAAATACGAAAATAACTATTTCAAAAGACGGTGTTGAATTACCGGAAGATCAGATTTTCGACAGCTTTAATGACTTTAACTGGGCAGCGCAGTTTGGTGTCGGTGTTGATGTGCTTTTCCTTACTATTGATCTGCGGTATGAACTCGGACTTAGTAATCTTTATAATAAATCCGTTACTACCAATGAGGACAGGACGTATAAAAACAATGTCTTTTTCTTAAGTGTTGGCTGGAAAATATTTTAAATGGTTAAAAAAACAGTTGCACTAATTTTTTTGTTTGGGTTGATATCCTGTCAATCCGGCTCTGATCGTTTGGATGTGAATGTTGGCGATGTCCTGATTGCACCTGTTAAAATAAAAAGATACGGAAAGGCTATATTTGACATTGATAAGAATAACCTGAAAGCAGAACTTCAAAATCTTCAAAAGAATTTTGGCGTTTTCCTTAACGGCGACCTTGACGACACTCTAAATCTCATACGTATTGGGGATTTTATTTCCGATCCACTATTAATAAAATCTGCTGAGGATTGTAATAAAACATTTCCTGATCTTGGCTCTCTTGAAAAGGAATTAACAGATGCATTCAAGCATTATAAATACTATTTTCCGCAGGACAAAACCTCCGGTGTCTATTCCTATGTTTCAGGTTTTGATTTTGATTATCCCGTTCAGTATTTTAACAACAATCTGATAATTGCTCTGGATATGTATCTCGGAGCTGATTATGAAGAATACCTAAAGCTAGGACTACCTGCCTACAGAATAAGAAATTTCGACAGGTCGCATATTACCCGAGATTGCATGAATGCTTTAGGAAGCAATAAAATTGACTTGTCAAAGATTGGTAGCACTTTGCTTGATGCAATGATAAATACCGGCAAAACCCTCTATTTTATCAAGGCAATGACCCCCAAATGCAATAGTGCTGTTTTGCTGAATTATTCAAATGAACAGCTTAGCTGGGCCGAATATAATGAAGGTAAAATCTGGGCTTTTCTGATAGAAAATGAGTTGCTCTATTCTGCTGACCAGGAAGCAATGAATAAGTTTATTGTTGATGCACCTTTTACTTCATATTTCGGTAATGAGTCTGCTCCAAGAACAGGTATGTGGATTGGGTTTAAGATTGTAAAAAGCTTTATGGACAACAACACCGAAATTACTCTTTCTGATTTAATGAATATGTACGATTCGCAGGCAATACTGAATAAGTCGGGATATAAGCCGAAGTAGCCCATTCCGATAGATATTGAAAGGCAGGTGCGGTGAAGTTTCCCCTTTAGGGGATTAAGGGGTGCTATGGACTGATTGAATCATTACGAAGCTAAGGAATCTCGAAATAATAACACACACATATTTAGCAGATTGCTTCCTCGTTCCTCGTCGCAATGACGTTTCTTTTTTGCTTTTTGGATTGGTTCGGGCGTGCTTGCAAATACGGTGGGGTTTCCCCTTTAGGGGATTAAGGGGTGCGATGGATAGTGTTGTGCACCAAGGTGAGCCTGCCCGACTTCGTTATTCAGGCTGGGAATCTCCTGGCTGTTATGGCGATCTTTCATAGTTTGGAGATTCCTCCTTCCTCCTCCATGGCTTACCCAAAGAGTCGGAATGACAGCAAAGTCGAATTCGAGGACTTTCCTGTTGATATGTCCACAATAAGACACACCCCCACCTGCGCTAAACCTACCGCACCCCCTCTCGGCATGCCCACCGTCTATTCCACAGAGGGGAGTGTGGCCTGTCAAATTTTGCAACTGTAGCCGGAAAAGGATGTGCCCCATTACTCCTTTTCACAAAAAATACTGCAAGGCGTACCATCCGGCAAACAAACCTTACAAGATTTCCATTTTCCCAATATTCCAACATTCCAACATTCCATTTCCCCACTATTCCTTTTTTCTTCCTCCCCACTATTCCTTTTTTTTATACTTTTGCCTTATGCTAGTCAAAACTTTTGGAAGTACGATAATTGGTATTGACGCTTTAACCATTACTGTTGAGGTTTATGTTGGACGGGGTTCCAAATTCAGCCTTGTCGGGTTGCCGGATAATGCAGTAAAAGAGAGCCAGGACCGGATATGGGCTGCCTTGCACAATACAGGATATAAATGGCCCGGCCTGAAAATAACTATCAATATGGCTCCGGCTGATATTAAGAAGGAGGGTTCGGCTTATGATCTTACTATTGCTATTGGTATCCTTGCAGCCTCCGAACAGATTAATAATGAATTACTTGCCAATTATATTATAATGGGCGAGATGTCGCTTGATGGAAGTCTCCTCCCGATTAAAGGAGCGTTACCAATTGCCATTGAAGCACGAAAGCAGGGTTTTAAAGGCTTTATACTTCCTGAACAAAATGCTAAGGAGGCTGCTATTGTTGATAATCTCGAAGTTTATGGCATGAAGAATATTAAAGAGGTTATTGAACTGTTGGAGGGTTCCAAATCTTTTACTTCTGTACATGTTGATACCAGGGAGGCGTTTTA
>JAUVIX010000056.1 GCA_030592565.1 Chlorobiota bacterium | reverse complement strand
GGTTTAATTCAAATGAGAAAAATAGTAAAGAACCCCATTTTTGGAAATGTTGTCCCTGATAATGTTGCATCGACTAATCTTTTAACCAAACTTGGCTTTAAACTGGATTGCAAAACAAGTTGGATTAAATTAAAATAACTTCGTATAATAAATAGCCTTCAAACGGCACGAATCACCCTTCCGATAGCCATCGGAAGAAGTTCCGCACGTGCGGAATTGAACCACGCCTTCTGCGAATTCGGGCAGGCTAAATCCATAACCCACAACCATTCTATGGGTTTTCAATACTGTTTTTTTGGAGGGTGTTTTTTAAATCCGGTTTTCCTATTCCCAAATCAAAAAAAATCCCCTCTTCAGACCGAAAAGGGGATGTTGGGCGAATATAAATAAGGGAGGATTATCTTTTTATGATTTTATATGAAAAAACCCTGTTAGGTGTTATTATCTGTAATACATACATCCCTCTCGTCAATTCCGAAATATCAAGTTTTATTTGTTGCTTTTTCGTGACGGTTTCATAATCCTTTGTCCCGACAGGTTTTCCTGTAATGTCGAATAAAGTTGTTGTGATATTATCAAAATTCTGTAATGCAGCAATTGATATATAATCATCAGCAATTGTGGGATAAACCTTAAAGAGGCTCTCTATGGCAAATTCTTCAACACCGGCCGGTTCTCCGCCTGCCAGAATATCTGAAAAATTGCCTGCCGCATCTGTAGCACCGTTTGTTGCGTAGTAGCTGAGTTTTAGATAGCCAAACTCCTGGTCAAGATTATTAGGGACAGTGAATTGAGCCTCAAATTCTCCGTTACTGATTGCAGCAACAGTTTCCAGTAAAACACTGTCCTGAACATCAATATCAACAACAGGCGATTGGGGTGTGTTTCCAAGTGTAGTTTTTATGTATTGCTTATTGAATACATTAACTTGAATATATCCATCGAAATCAGATACCTGGTTTCCCTCACTATCTGTTACTATTCCTGTAATATTAACCTGATCGCCCGGATTTATTGTGTCAAGCGGTTCTGTAACAGATACTCCATTGATTGTTTCAGTTGAAATCTGGTATTCGGGAAAAGCTATCTTAAGTGCCGGGTCTCCAAGCAGATTCCAGACTTTGTCAGCATTGCTTGTGCTGATAGCCTCTTTTGCAAATTTCTGCATATTGCCGAGTGTTCGGTTTTGATCAGAGTTAACAAAGAATTCAATAAGTGCCTTATTAAAAGAGAAATTTAGGCTTGCATAAGTAAGTCCAACAGGACTGAAAACAGCTATTGCACCGCCATTTTCTTTTTCCAGAAGTAAAGCTCCGGCTGCTGTAATTTCAGGATTATCAAATTTGGCAAAATCGCCTGTAGCTGTTATGAAAACAGGTAAATTGTCGAAGTTTGACCAGCTTTCAATATCCTCGGTGGTCAATACCTGCTCCATTGCCCAGCCATTATAACTTCCATGACCTGTATAATTTACCAGTAATCTGCCCTCTTCAACCTGTGAATTTATTGATTCATTTACCTCGGGATAGCGAGGCCCGGCGGGAGTGGAGACAAGTTCGTAAAAGTCGAGGTAAGTTTTTGTAGTATTTAATGTAGGGGAACTTGTTTTTATTAAAGTAGTTATAGAGTCTGCATGGTCGAGGTGAAGGTTGTTATCTCCGTCATCTGCAACAAAACAGATTTTATTTTTCCAATTTCCAAGAGTAGTTCCTGAAGTTGCATAATGAATAACCTTGTTAACATAATTTTGAGCTACTGAAGAATTCTGAGCTGGAATCCTGCCAATCCCGATGTCAACAATTCCTGAAGTTCCTTCATCCTCATCAAGCCAGCCGTAAAAATCATCAGTGCCGTAGGCAGATACAAGGTTCAGTGAATATTCTGTTTCCCAAACAGGAGCCAGATTCGTGTTATTCTCAATTCTGTCTTTATAATCATAGGAGGCTGAACCAAACATAAGCAGATATTGTGGTTTGCTATCATTGTTGTCATAAAGATATTTCACAAAATCTCTGATAGCGGCAATATCCTGAGCACCTGATGAAAACTCATTATAAATCTGTCCGGGAGTTACTATCACAGAACTCAGATTGTCATTTTCCTGATGAAAATCTGCAAGTTGCTGCGCTGCATCTTCATAATTGTCATAGGTAACTATTATAATGTCTGCCGGTTCTAATGAATGTAGATTTTGGTTTGCTACCTGTTCTATAAATTCAGGTGGTGCAGTTTCGGAGATGTCAAATGCAATGAACTCAGGCAGATTGTCAGTTTCACTTTTAAAAGAAAGTGTATTTCCTGACAGATCAAAATCAACATTTTTTGTGTTAATCGGGTCGATAACATTCCAGATATTTATTTCGGGTACAACATCTGAAATCTGAAATTCGGTAATATTTCCGCTACCGATAACATCTGCACATCTGAATGAAAACGCCCCGTTCTCATAAGCTAGCGCCCTTTTATAGTTTATTGTAAAATAATCGAGCCAAGCAGAAGTTGTATCAGAGGCAACAAATTCAATTTTTAAATTAAAATTATCTGCAGGAATAGAAAAACTAATTGTGTCTGTTTTTGACTTTGCGAATACAAGCGAACCTGAATTTACAGGTGAAATAGTAAACTCTTTTTGCTCTTCATTGTCAATATATATTTTAAATAGTCCTTCTTCAAATGTTCTTGCAGCAACACTAACTTCCAGATTTATGGGTGAAGATAAATCTGCAAAAGGCAGTGTTATATTAAAACCCACAAAGCTGTTACCTGCAATTTCTTCACCATACCAAATTCTGCCTGCTTTAAGAAGATTGATCGAATCCTTCTCGTGGAAGAAGTAATCATCGGCAGTTATTTTTGTGAATGTGGCAGGCTGAGCCGGTTGTGCCTGTGTCTCAATTCTTTTGCCTTCACCCAGATCGGTTGTAAGGAAGTAATATGTGGCGTCAGAATAGTAATTTATCTGATGTTTAAAGGTAGTGGTTTCTTCATCTAACTTCCATTTTGTAGGCCCTTCACCATAAAACAGAATGTAATCCTCCGCATCGAAAGTACCATCATCTTCACCCGCAACAAAAATTGCATTCTCCTGCAAATCCTCATATCTGAATTCAGAATTTTCTTCGGGAAGCATTCCGTTACCATTACCATAAAGCCGGATGTGCTTGGGGTTAATGGATGCAGGATCAATACCATAGCCTACAAGGTCATCATAGCCTATTTTATAAATGCCGGTTTCGTTTGTGGCAATCTTATACCAGTCGCCTGATGAAAGCACAGAATTTTGTGATACGCTTGATAAACTCCCGAAAAAGAGCATAATCAATACTAAGAAAGCTGAATTTATTTTTTTCATAAATTTATTTTTATAAGTTATTGAATACTGTTGATTTTAAAGTAAAAGTAAATTATATCCGATAGGCAAGAATTTTAATCTCTAAATAAATAATTTGATTCCAAATCCACTCACAACAATAGAGATGAGATGATTTTGATTTTGGTTGCGTTGATAGCACTTTTTTTTGAAACTTATTTCTAATTTGATTGTTAATTAGAGTATTTTTGCACACTTTTTTATACTTTAAATCTAGTTTGCGCGTGAGATTATGGGGCAGATAAACCTTGCAGGTTTGTACTTCAGATTGGAGGAGGGGTAAATCTTAAAGGTTTGTGAGTCAGTTTGAAGGAGGGGTTATGCTTGCAGGTTTGAGGGAAGAATGAAGATATTATTATAAAGTTTTAATGTTGTAAATTATAATATAAATATATGAAACCGGATTATTTGTTTGAAGTAAGTTGGGAAGTTTGTAACAAGTTGGGTGGGATTTATACTGTTCTATCCTCAAAGTCGGAGGCAGTACAAAGGGAGTTGGGCGACAATTATTTTGTTATAGGGTCTGATGTCTGGAAAGAGACAATTGACAATCCAGACTTTTTGGAGGATAACTCAATTCACACTGCCTGGCGTGAAAGTGCCAAAAGTGAAGGCCTTAACATCCGTATAGGAAGATGGAATATTCCGGGTAAACCTATTGCTATTCTTGTAGATTTTACTCCATATTTTCCAGAAAAGGATAAAATCCTTGCATCTTTTTGGGAAACATACAAACTTGATTCACTTCCCGGAGGATGGGATTATATAGAGCCTGTTCTTTTCGGTTATGCTGCCGGTAGGGTGATTGAGAGTTTCTATGAGTTCTACCTGTCAGCACAGGATCATATTATTGCGCACTTTCATGAATGGATGGCAGGTGGTGGTGTTCTTTATCTGAAAAATAAAGTACCGCAGATCGGAACAGTCTTTACCACACATGCAACAACGCTTGGAAGGTCAATAGCCGGAAACGGTATGCCCTTGTATCGTGATCTGGAGAAGTATAAACCTTTTGAGGTGGCCAGACAACTTGGGGTGGTTTCTAAAAATTCGATAGAGTATGTGGCTGCAAATCAGGCGGATAGTTTTGCAACAGTTAGCGATGTTACTGCAAAAGAGTGTAAGGCATTTTTGTTTAAGGAGCCAGATATTGTTACTCCAAATGGCTTTACCGATTCCTTTTATCCCAATGAAGATCGTCTTCCTGAAAAAAGAAGACATGCAAGGGGAAAACTTGTTGATGTTGCAGCAATGGTGACAGGGCAGGAGATTGACAATGATTCTTTGTTTGTGATTACAAGCGGACGTTATGAATACAGAAATAAAGGGCTGGATGTTTTTATTCGTGCGCTGGGAGACATAAATAAGAAAAATGATAGCGGAAAGAAGCTTGTTGCATTTATTACTGTTCCTGCACATCACGGTGGGCCTCTTTTGAGGCCGGATAATGATAAAAGGGCTGTTGAAACGGAAAATAATAAATATCTGACACATATTTTGTTCAATAGTAAAACAGATCCTGTACTAAATGAAATTAATAGAAGCGGGCTTGACAACACTCCTGATTCAAATGTTATAATAGTTTTCGTTCCAGCTTATCTTAACGGTTATGATGGTGTATTTAATGTGGACTATTATGATTTACTTCTTGGTTTCGACCTGTCAGTATTTCCGTCATATTATGAGCCCTGGGGCTATACTCCGCTCGAAAGTATTGCTTTCAGAATCCCCACAGTTACTACCCAGCTTGCCGGATTTGGTGTTTGGGTAAATGATAATTGTAAAATAGAACATAATTCTGTAACAGTTTGCCATCGGACTGACGATAATGAAGACGAGATAGTTGTTGAACTTAAAGAGGCATTTGATTATTTTCTTTCAGCATCTTCTGAAAATATTGAGAAGGCTGCCAATGAAGCTTATCAATGTTCCAGAGGTTTGTTGTGGGATCAGCTTGTCTCCAGGTATTGGGATCTCTATTCCATTGCACTGGATAAGGTTGATAATCGTTCCGACCTGTTCAAGGGCAAGCAGTCGCTAAATCTTATGTTGTCTGCAAACGGAAAAAAGGAAAAGCCGGTTTGGAAAAGGGTTTTGGTTAAAACCAATTTCCCTAAGGATCTGGAGCCATTAAAAGAGCTGACCCAAAATTTATGGTGGACATGGAACTATGAAGCGCGCGAACTTTTTAGACTGATTGACCCGGAAGGGTGGCAGAAGAGTGATCATAATCCGATTTTACTTCTCGATATGCTTGACTACGACAGGCTACAGTCACTTGCTTCGGATAAGCCTTTTATAAATAATCTACAAAAGGTATATAAGAAATTTAAGGATTATATGTCAGTTGAAAAACCGGCAAATAGTGGCAAAGTTGCCTATTTTAGTATGGAGTTTGGCCTTTGTGAGAATTTGAGAATCTACTCCGGTGGATTGGGGATTCTGGCAGGGGACTATCTTAAGCAGGCAAGTGATTCCAATTTTGATTTGGTGGGCGTTGGCCTCCTCTACAGATATGGCTTTTTTGAGCAAAGTATTTCACTGTTTGGAGATCAGGCACCACAATATATACCTCAAAGTTTTAGCCATTTACCGCTTAAACCTGTTCTAAAGGATGGAGAGTGGCTTAAGGTTTCTTTAGCACTTCCAGGAAGAAAACTGACTGCAAAAGTATGGCAGATTGATGTGGGCCGAATTCCGCTCTATCTGCTGGATACCGATATAGGTGAGAATACTCCTGAAGACAGATTTATCACACATCACCTTTATGGTGGTGACTGGCATAACAGATTCAAGCAGGAACTTTTGCTTGGCGTCGGAGGCATCAGGGCAATAGATTCTCTCGGAATAAATTCTGATGTTTATCATCTTAATGAAGGCCATGTAGCATTTGCTAGCCTTGAACGCCTTCATCTCCTTGTTGAAGAAGTTGGACTTTCATTCAATCTTGCAGTTGAAGTTGTCAGAGCATCGTCATTATTTACAACTCATACTCCTGTTCCTGCGGGACATGATGCCTTTACAGAAGATATTTTGCGGACATATATTCCACATTATGCTGAAAGGCTAAATATTACCTGGGATGAATTTATGAATCTTGGACGTATGCACGGAAGGCCGGATGAAAAATTTTCGATGAGTGTGCTTGCTGCTAACCTTTCGCAGGAGATGAACGGTGTAAGCAAAATACATGGCAGAGTGTCGCGCGAAATGTTTAAAGATATGTATGATGGCTATTTTGCCGATGAGCTGCATATCGGATATGTTACCAATGGTGTTCATCTTGGAACCTGGACAGAAAAGCATTGGCAGAATTTGTATGACAATGAATTTGGGAAAGAGTTCAGAGAAGATATCTCAAATCCTGAATTTTGGAAAAAGATACACCTGCTTAGTGATGAGGCTGTTTGGAATACCAGGCAAAAAAGCAAAGCGGAGTTTGTCAGATTTCTTAAAGTTAAGGTTTATGTTGATCTGACCAAACGACAGGAGAGCCCGAAAAATATTTTAAGAACAATTGATCATATTGATGAAAATGCTCTATATATTGGCTTTGCCCGCAGGTTTGCAACCTACAAAAGAGCACATCTCATCTTCTCTAATCCTGAGAGACTTGCTCAGATATTGAACCATCCGGAGAAGCCGGTGCGGATTGTTTTTGCAGGAAAAGCGCATCCTAATGATAAACCGGGCCAGGATATTATCAAGCGGATAATCGAACTTTCAAAAATGCCTGAGTTTGCAGGAAGATTAATTTTTTTGGAAAACTACAATATGCATGTCGCTTCTTACCTGGTTTCTGGTGTTGATATATGGTTGAATACGCCAACAAGACCCCTTGAAGCATCCGGAACGAGTGGAGAAAAGGCTGTGATGAATGGTGTTGTTAACTTTAGTGTTCTTGACGGCTGGTATGCAGAAGGTTACCGTGAGAATGCCGGCTGGGCTATTCAGGAGGCCAGAACATATGGAAATCAACAGTTTCAGGATGAATTGGATGCAGAGACAATTTATTATATGTTAGAAGATGAGATAATACCTCTCTATTTCGATAAAGGTGATGACGGAATATCTCATAAATGGGTATCATATATCAAGAATACCATCTCCGAAATAGCACCGCACTATACTATGAAGCGTATGCTTGATGATTATATTGATAAGTTTTACAATAAGCTTGTTGACCGGTCAAGAAAAATGCAGGAGAATAATTATTCCTTTGCAAGAAAAATAGAACGCTGGAAAAGAAGAATAGTTAAAGGCTGGAGTGATATGGAAATAGTTTCTGTAAAATACCCTGGTAATGATGCAGATACCGTTTTTATGGGAGAAATGGCTGATATTGAACTCAAACTCAGGCCTAATGGTCTGAATGCGGAGAATATTGGTGTGGAGCTCCTTGTGGGTAAGAAGGAGAATGATGATGATGAGAAAGTAAAATATATTATTGAGCTTGAGCTTAATGGTGTTAATGATGATGTTGCAATATACAGAGGGAAGGCACCCATTGAGGTATCGGGAATGGTTCGCTTTATTTACAGAATTTATCCTAAGTCGGATATGTTGCCACACCGCCAGGATTTTAACCTGGTTAAGTGGGTTTAGTGTTTTTGTGACATAAATTCTTTAAAATTAGCCACTAAAACACAAAAGTAACAAAAAGTCATTTCGATAAATATCGGAATGAAATTTTTTCTCTGTTTTTCTCATCCTCGCAATTTCCACGAAACCCAAGCCCTGAAAAGGTATTCAGATAGAAAATTATCTAACAGGTACAATCGAAATGGTTATTTGATATTTTAGCCATTCAAGGATTTCTTACAAAAGGCCATCGCCAATTTGCTGCGGTGGAAAAACTACGTGAAAAAACTTAATGCCACCAGGCAATCTCAAGCGATTGCTACTTTTATAAATGCAACGCATTTATTTGTGCGTGGGCCCGAAAAAACGGCGGGCGTGGGGAGGCATGCGGGCTGATAGCTTCGTTATTTCTTGATCTTTGGTTACTTTGTATCAAGACAAAGTAACGAAAAAACAATTAGAATAATAATATATTCAGCCTGTAGTTTTGAAAATTTATGTGCAATTTGCCGTTCATCCTTATTAGATGTGTATGATTTCTAATGAAATATTTTCATATGCAATTGCCTTAATAGCGGGGTATCCAAGTGTTTTTCAACAAAAAATGTTAATAAGTGATGGGTTAGAAATCGTATTTTTTGCAAAATTAATCCCAATTTTGTTTTGCTATTGAATGTAATCAGTACAGATAAATATTATAAAATTAAAATAGATGTTTTTATGGATGAAATAACTAAAGCAATTTATGCTCTTGATCAAAGGGATTTTTGGGATTATGTTGCGATTATATTTGGTGTGTTATCATCAATTGCGATGATGGCAACTTTTTGGCTTGCTAAGTAGGATATATCGTAGAATAGATAAACCAATAATTGAAAAACAACTGGAGGTGGTTTACGAATTAATTGAAGTATTACAGATTACTTCAATTGAATTTTTTCGAATTAGAATTGATGGTAATCTAAAAACACCTGAACCATTTGAAATTAAATTCTTCAAAGGTGAGGATAAGAAATTGGGAAGTTCAGATTTAGCAAATAATCTGATAATACAGAAGTCTTATTATGATAAATTGAAATTTATAAAGTACAAAGATGATCCATTTGTACCTGAAAAGATAGCTAAGCTTCTAGGATATTTTGAAGTGACATTCAAAAATAAGTTTCAAAATAATATGACGGATTACTATGTTATTGGAAGTTGGTCGGAACACCTAGTTCTTGCTGAACAAGATGATTATTATCAAGTATCTGGCAGTTTACAAAGCTGCCAGGATTATTTAGATAAAATTCTGGAAACGAAGAAGGAAATAAAAAAATGGTTAAATAAACCAAGACCAAACTTAAACTTGAAATAGGGGGATTTGTTTTATATAGTTGATGTTCTTTGGGAGTTAGATTGAAAAATTCATATATTTGAACCGAAATTAAAACAATCCGATTTCTAGGATGTTAAACTGCTAATCAATAATTAAATATTGATAATTATGATAACAAAAAAAGAAGTACTGGCAGCGCAGAAAGCCTGGGGAAATGCACTTGTTAAGATAGGTAGTCTTAAAACCAATATGGCGCTTTGTGAAAAGGAAGCTGAGATACAGATTAAAAAACTTTATGCAGTGGACGATAAGGAAATTCTTTTCAAACCTACTAAAGCCGCTGAAATTCAGTTTCGTCCTAATCTGGAAGCTGCAAAATCCTATTTTATAGGAGGAAGTAAAAAATATCCTGAAGATCATGGCTTTGCTCTGCAGCCCTGGACAAAGGTGCGGTTTGAAAATGCCGGGATGATATTGGAGGAGAACAGGGCAATTGCAATGGGAAATTATTATTTTACGGATTTGAACGGAGATGAAACGAAAGTAGAATATACTTTTGGCTACATAAAAACAGATGATGGTTTGAAAATAGACCTACATCACTCTTCGATTCCTTATGGAGGTTAGAGTTAAGAGTTAGAGTTAAGGGTTATGCGTTATTTGTTATGGGTTATTTGTTATGGGTTATGCGCTTGATGTTATGGTAGATAGGCGCGACCATGTACGTGGTGTTATGGTTTTGTTTTTTTAATATATGAGTATATTCCATTATTTTTCGAAAGATGAAGATAAAAGGGCAAAGTTTATTTTTAACCTGATAGCTCCTGTTTATGGTTTGATAGATAATTCTATTAAACAGGAGTATATCGCTATGGTGGCTTTGCTTAATAAAAATATTCCATTGAAAAAGTTGACCGCACTTGATGTGGGCTCAGGAACAGGTGCTTGGTTAGCAGCTATTGACGAACATGGATTATCTGAAGCATGTGGTGTTGATTTTTCCGAAAAAATGGTTTTGCAGGCTAAAAAAAACCACCCTGAATTAACCTTTGAGCAGGGGAGTGGTGAGAACCTTAAAATGTTTAAAGATAACTCTTTTGATCTTGTGACCGCTTCTTTTGTATTACATGGTATGAAAAAAGATAAGCGCACCCGTGTTTTGTCTGAGATGAAGCGTGTTGCAAAACGATATGTCGTGATTCACGATTTTTACAAAAAGACATCACCTGCAATCCAGATACTGGAATTTCTGGAGAGAAGTGATTACATAAATTTCAAAAAGGGCTTCGATGAGGAGATGAAACACCTTTTTTCCAAAACAAAAATTCTCTATTCCGAAAATGGAAACGGGCTGTATGTGGGGATAAATGAATAATTATATTGGGATTTTCTGAAGTTGGAATCAGGAATATCTAAAATGAGGTATCTGTATCGTCCTCATCAAAGAAAAGATTCACATTTAGAATTTGATTAAACTCATCTAATTCTCTAAGTAACTCGCTGCTTTTATTTTTATTCTTAAAACTAACATGATAAAAAATTTCCATATTTTTATCGCCCAGGTTTTTCATATTTACCATTCTTAGCTTTCTGCAATGTTTTCTTAAGGTTGATTCGAGGCTTGATTCATTCTCAGGAGTTGATACAAATGCTACCTGCAATAAATACTCCCTTTTTCTTGGTGCACCGAAGTTAAAAGTTACAAGAACAACAGCAATAATACTAATTGTAATGGTGCTAACCAATGCTATTAGATGGAGTCCAACCCCGGAGGCCATACCAACAGCAAGCGAAAAAAAGATGAAAACAATATCCTGAACATCTCTTACTGCTGTTCTGAAACGGATAATCGACATAGCACCTACTAATCCAAATGCTCGCGCCAGATTGTTGCCAATAACCAACATCACTAAAGATGTTACTAATGCCAGAAGTACCAGTGAGTTGACATAAGTTACCGAATAGCTTGGACCTTTGTAAATGAACCTATAAACAACAGCTATGATAATACCGCATGCCAAAGCAACCATCAAATTGGTAAATACATCTAAAATAGTTACAGGAAATAGCTCTATATTTTGAAATTGATCAAACATATTATAGAATTTTAGTAGGAATTAAACCATTTTGACCTTGTATATACTGTTGATTTCGATAAACGATTTGCAATTCTATTTGTATCCATTGTTATTACATATTTTGATGCAGACTGTTTTTTTAAGCCAAGCCTTGAAATAACAGGAGAAAGCCATCCGGGAAAATGATTATTAAATTTCACTTCAAGAATAAAATGCCCGGGAATTGACCGCTTTGCATTTTCTTCACTATATAACTGAGGCAAAGAAGGATAAGGAGAGCTCCTTAAGTTCTTATCAAAAGTTATTCTGACGGTTTCATCAAATTTGCTTAAATAAGCTTCTCTTTCATAAATAACAAGAACAACAGGCCTGAGATTTTTACTGTAAACCTGATAAAAAAATCTTTTAGAGTTTTCATAACCTTGTGGGAAGCTGTCACGCAAGATGATATGTCCATTAATCCTGGATTGTCTAAAAATATCAATGGCATCTCCAAATTTTACAGGAGCTCTGTATTTTATTATCGGGGAATCATATTTTCGTTTAATCTCCAAAAAAACAGTATTACTAATATCCTCCTTATCGTATCCTCGTAGTCTTACTTTTTTCCTGTTCTTTATTCCATCAATTTTTTCAAAGTAGAAATCATATCTTGGTGTATCAAAGTATATTGACCTTACAGTATAATGATTACTATCAGATGCGTCAGCAAATTTATCAATATTAACAAATGGCAGAACCATTTGCCTAAGTGTGTCAATTTTACTTTCGTGAACAATATATTTGAACTCGTGTCTCATTAGTTACAATCGAAGATGTATTCCTCTTTTTAAAAATTCAAAGATAGTTATTTTATCACAAATAATCTTACATTGAACGGCCATTCCCTGATAGATTTTATAATTTGAATGAATAAGTGCTTTAGCAATTACCATCTGCTGGTTAGCCTGAAAATTGACATTTTCCTCCAGATCAATGAAAGATGCATCAATTCTGTTATCATAACCCGGAACTGAAAATTTTATTGCTGTAAGGTTTTTTAAATATTGGATGTTGTGAATTTTTATGGGTATTTTTAAAATGAGCTGATTCGTGTCAGTTACAGAAATAATAGTTTCAACATCTGTTTTAAAACTCACAAGACCGTCAATTAATGGGGTTATATAATATTGTTTTTGAAGATTAGAAAATGTCTGGATTTCGTTTGAATAGGATTCTATCCTCTTCTCAATTAACAAGATTTCTTCTGACTTGACTCCTGTCTGTATTGAAAGTAAATCGGTATGGGCTATTTGAACATTAATCTTTGCAAGGCTATATGAGTTCTCAGCAATTTCAAATTCTGCCATAGGAATAATACTATCCTTAAAAAGTAATTTTTGTCGTGTGAAGGTTTTTTCATCAAGTATTAATTTTTGTTTCGCATATTCAAATTTTTGTTTTGCAATATCAATAAGTTCCTTCTTTTCACCTGCTATTTTGGCATTTAGTGCGGCTTCTTCTACAGCTTTCAAACTACGCAATCGTGTCAATTCATTTTCGATGAAATAGGAACGAATATATGCAATTGTATCACTTTTTGTTATGAAACTGTTAGATGTCAAACCTGCTTTTATATGCACCTCAGGAATATCGCCTCTTTCAAATATGTAGCTTTTTACATTGCTCACAGAATTGGTCTTCAGATTATACAACTCACTGGTATATGAATCGCCCTGACCTCTTTTTAAATTCCATTCTTTTGCAGGATATACGAAAGATGTTGCCTGAAAACTGTAGTGTACTTTAATTGGCAGGAATATCACTATTACTGTTAGTAGAAGAATGATGAGGAGTATATGGCGTCTGTTAAATCTCATTAATTATCTACGATTTATTAATTGCAAAAATACAAAATAGATATTCCAATCTCCATTAAAGAGAGATTTATTCGCAAAAAGGTTGTCTGATAATGTTGAAATCAATAAAAACCTTAATGATCACATAGATTCACACCAGCTACTAGTGTGCCATTAAGTAGCTGCATAACAAGTTCTTCGGGGGTAGCGATATTAACTCCAGTATAAACATTAATTCCATTTTGTAGGAAAATGTCAATTGCTCTCTGACCCAATCCTCCGGCAATGATGTCAGTAACTCCCAAAGAGCCAAGCCATCGTGGATAGGTTCCCGGCTCGTGTGGGGGAGGAGAATGGGCTTTAGTTCCTGAAATTTGATTGTTTTCTGTATCAAAAACTAAAAACTGTTCTGCATGACCGAAATG
>JAUVIX010000184.1 GCA_030592565.1 Chlorobiota bacterium | reverse complement strand
CGAAAACATTAATGAGATACTTTCAAGTATTGGGATGGAGCAGATTAGATGGACCGCCGTCGCTCTTCCGATTGGAATTTCATTTTTTACGTTTCAAAAAATGACATATAGCATTGATGTTTATCGCGGTGTATATCATCCCCTTAAAAAACCAACCGACTTTGCCCTTTACATTCTGATGTTTCCACAACTCATTGCAGGGCCAATTGTACGATTTAACGAAATTGCAAACCAGATTGAAGACCGTAGTTGGAACGAGAACAATAACAACCGCCTGACAGGTTTTTTCAGATTCACAATCGGGCTGGCAAAAAAAGTTCTGATAGCAAATGTCCTTGGGGAGCAGGTTGATATGATCTTCGGGCTTGAGCAGGTTGAATTCAACACAATTACAGCCTGGATAGGAATAGTTGCCTATGCCTTTCAGATTTACTTCGACTTTTCCGGCTATTCAGATATGGCAATAGGTATAGGCAGGATGATAGGGTTCGATTTCCCCGAAAACTTTAATAATCCCTACATCAGTCAAAACATAACTGAATTCTGGAGACGATGGCACATAACACTCGGAAGATGGATGCGCGATTATCTTTATATCCCATTGGGTGGAAATCGTGTTTCCACAATGCGAATCTATTTTAATCTGTGGGTTGTGTTTCTCATTTCCGGATTGTGGCACGGAGCCGCCTGGAATTTTGTTATCTGGGGCGCTTTTCATGGTATGTTTCTAGTAGCTGACAAACTGTTCCTCCTGAAGTTTTATAAAAAAATCGGCAAGATACCAAGTATCATCATAACATTCATTATAACACTTATCGGATGGGTGCTTTTCAGGGTTGAGAATATGGGACAGGCAGGTGATTACTTTCACAATATGTTTAGCATGAACTTCTACTTCGACAATATCTATTTTGATAAGAAGTTCTGGTTTATAATGTCAGCAGCGGTTTTCTTTTCGTTTTACGGAGGTTTTCGTAGAATTGAAACATGGCAAATGAAAGTATTTGATAAAAATAAAAAAAGTGGAACTTTAATCACATTCTTTATGATTTCAGTAATGCTTTTTATAATAAGTCTCGGATATATTACTTCATCGGGTTTTAATCCTTTTATTTATTTTAGATTTTGATGAAAACGACGGGGAAAATAATGGTTATATTAATGCTTGCTATGCTGGTTTTGCCTGGCATACAAAAGGAGTATCCTTTTGTTAAGGTCAGGAAGCTGGACGGAAGTTTTGTATTGGCCGAAAAACCTGTATTTACCTGGAAAAGCTGGTATTCTGGAGAATTTCAGTCAAAATTCAACAACTATATTGAAGATCATATCGGATTTCGTGATTTTCTTGTGCGGTTAACAAACCAGATTGATTTCAGTTTTTACAGAGTTCCGCATGCTGAAGGAGTTGTAATTGGAAAAGAGGATCAGTTTTTTGAATATGATTACATAAGAGAGTATTTTGGTGGTGATTTTATTGGTGAAGAGATAATTGATAAAAAAATAAGAGAACTTAAATTTCTTCAGGAGTATCTTAAAGAAGAGAAAAATATCGACCTGATCCTGGTTTTTGAACCGGGAAAAGCTTCGATTTATCCCGAATATATTCCCAACTGGTATTTCAAACAGGTCAAGTCAACCACTAACTCGGAGGTATATCTGCAAAAAGCTGATCAATACAAGATTAAATATATTGACTTTGAAAAATACTTTCAGCAGCTTAAAAACAATACCGAATATCCCATTTATCCCCAGTATGGAATTCACTGGAGCATTTACGGAATGTCGTTCGCAGCTGACTCTCTAATCCGGTACATCGAAAATCTACGACAGATAGATATGCCTGACGTATATATTGACAGTCTGGTGATAGAGCAACATGCCAGACGGCCTGATTACGATGTAGCTAATACTATGAACCTGCTGTGGCACCTGCCTGAAAAACAAAAACTGGCATATCCTGTTTTTCGTTTTGAAGATAATCCTCAAAAGGAGAGACCAATGGTTATGACTGTTGCCGATAGCTATTACTGGAACATTTTCAATACACGAATTCCAAAACATCTGTTTAAAAATGAAGCCTTTTGGTATTTTAATGCCCTTGTTTATCCCGACACATACATCAAAAAGACAAGAACTTCTGACCTAAACCTTAAAGAAGAAATTGAGAAACAGGATGTTATATTCCTGATGGTTACAAAACGTTTTCTCTATAAATTCGACTGGACTTTTCTTAATAAGACTTACAATCTGTATGCACCAAAATCGAAATATGATCAGTTATACTCATTTATTGATAATATTTGCAATGACAGCAAGTGGTTTGATATTGTAATTGAAAAAGCAAAACTGAAAAATATGTCTCTCGGTGATAAACTAAAAGAGGATGCCAATTATATATTCAGAATCAATGATAAAAAAGATTTTATGATTTTAAAAGGGTCGGAGTATTATACAGAAAAAATCAAAGGCACTCCTGAATGGTTTAAATCAATAAAAGAGAAAGCTGAGAGAAAAGACATTTCTATCGATGAATTGATACTTCTTGAGGCCGACTATCTCTTTAAGAAGGAGTATCCCGAACTTTTTTCAAAGCATAAAGCCATCAGAGATCAAAAGGAGATAGTTCTTAACGACCCCAGCCTGTATGCCAGGACGGATTCCATTGCAAAAAAGTACTATATGACCTTTGAAGAGGTATTGCAGATTGAAGCGGAGAAATTGATAGAAAAAACCCGGAAATAAAATTTTTCATATCTTTGTAAAAATCGTATAAAAAATAATGAATTTATCTTCATATTTATTTTGGGATATTGACGAGCAAAGTGTTAATTTTGAAACTCACGCAAAATTTGTTATCGCAAGGGTTTTAATGAAAGGCACATTGGAAGATTGGCGTCAGATGAAAGAATACTATGGAAAAGATTTCATAAAGCAAGAAGTGGTTAAAATAAAATATCTTGACGACTTAACCCTTAATTTTTGTAGTACTTATTTTAATATACCAAAGTCCGAATTTAAATGCTCAAATACAAAGCAATCTATCCAAGCACATTGGAATTACTAAAAAAGCTTATGATGCTACCTGCACTTGAAAGTTTTTATCTTGTAGGTGGCACTGCACTTGCATTACGTTTGGGTCATCGTATTTCAATTGATATTGATTTATTTTCCAACAACGAATTTGACACTCAGGAAATGATTTATAATATAGAAAACAAATTTTCAATAGATAAAATAATAGGTGAATCGAAAAACTCATTAAGCATAGTAATTAACAATATTGAAATTGATATTTTAAGACATAATTATCCTCTAATTGAACCCGTATTAATAATTGATAATATTCGTCTTTTATCAGAAAAAGATATCGCTGCTATGAAATTATCTGCCATTGCAAGAAGAGGATCTAAAAAAGACTTTTACGATATCTATTTTCTTTTGCAAGAATATAATATTGACAAAATTTTAGGTTTTTACTTACAAAAATATCCCAACAAAGAACTTTTTCATATAGTGAAAAGTCTTGTCTATTTTGGAGATGCTGATTTTGAACCTCAACCAAAATTACTCCATGATATCGAATGGAAAGAGGTAAAAAGTTGTATTAGTTCTCTATCTTTAAGATATTAATCCAAAAAAATAACCTTCCCAACATGAATATTGTTACCAGAAATCAGACGATAGAAATATAATCCCGGCTGAACCTTATGATTGGTATTGTCAGTAGCATCCCAAAGAGTTGTATGGTTTCCATTATTAAGTTTTTCACCATTAATCAGCAGTTTTACAAGACTACCCTTATTGTCTAAAATACCAAGGGTTGTACTTGCTGATTCGTCGAGAGTAAAGATTATTGTTGTTGTACCAGCAAATGGATTAGGATAGCATCCCGAATAAAAATTCGAATTTTCATCAATTCCGCTAAGAATATCCACATTAAGAAATACCTGAATTTCGTACTCATTATTCATATGATCTGTAATCGTAACTTTTGCAGCATAGTCACCCTCTTCCAGGCCGTTTGAATTTATTGTGGCAATAATATCATCGGAACTGTTTGCATTCAGTCCGCCGGCTGTTTGGTCAAGAGTAATCCACTCAACCGGATTTCCCAATGTATCTGTAACCTCAATTGAATAGATAACAGAACCGCTACCAACATTTGTAATAGTAATAGTATCCTGCACTATTTCGCCACTTATCAAAGAATCATTAATTACTTCAGGTGAATAAACAACTTGCGGGTCAGAGTCTCCGAAAGGAGGAAGTGTAATATAATCAATCCAGCCGCAATCAGAGCCAATACTAACAGAGATATCTTTCTCATAAGACCATCTCAAAGTATGAACTCCGGATGTAATATTAAAAGATGATTCTGCCCAGGGTTCTTCCCCTTCCCAGCTTCCCATTTCAGAACCATCAATATAAAACTTCAGAAAATCATAATTTGTCTCACTAGAAATTTTATGTGCAAAACTAACCTCCCCGTTTACCAAAAAGCAAACCTCCATTTCAAGGGATGAAGTTTCATCGTCTTCAATACTACCCGATCTGGCACTATAATTTCCCATATACACTTCAGTATTATCAATAACCCACTCAGCATTACCGGCAAATTGCCATGGCATAGCAGAAAAATCGCCGGTTTCAAAACTCTCGTTTAGCAATCCGACAACAGCAAACACCTGTGTGGCACAGGAATATTCATTATCGGCAGTTATAAAAACATTAAATCCAATAATATAGCCAACAGGTGCTTCATTCGAAACAGTCACATTAAAAACAGCATCCTCATTCGAATTAGGAGCCACAGAAGCTATTGAGGCCAAGTTGCTGTTTATCACAACATAGGGATCATTGGAAGAAAACTCAACATCAAGATTATTTGCCTGTGCACCTCCTGAATTATGCAATGTCAGTATTAAGTCGGTCGTTTCTCCGGGATCAAGACCACCATTACCACCATCGTCAACAGTAAGGCCGGCAGAGACAATAACCGGAGCCCAGGCTGTAAGATAAATATGACTTTCCCACTCACCACCGGCATCATCAGTAGCCAGAGTGTTGAAATCAAGCTGATAATTATTAGGTACAGTATTTGAAATATCAAACGAAAACGCATCAGTAAAAGATTTCACTTCAGAAGGATCAAAATTACCAAGAAATTCGGTACTATCCGTCAAATTAACATACTCATCATCTATTGATATACTCATATTTACATCGGAAATAACCTGTTCTCCAAGGCTTCTAACAATAACTGAAAGATCAGGAGACTCACCAAATTCAATAATATCATTACCACCGGAATTAACTGAATAATCGTCAATAACGAGAAAGTTCGTTCCGTCGGTGGAAAAATAGAGTGGCTTTGTAGCTGTAATATTTCTGGAATCACTGACCCTGAATCTTATTTCAAAATTATCATAAACATAATCGGGCAAACCACTGAATAGTCCGTCAGGTGACAAAGTAAATCCTTCAGGTTTATGCGAAGCAGACAGATCACAGACATAATTTGGCTGAATTATTTGATTATTGCTGACATCTGTAAACTGATAATAAATATTATTACCCGCTGATACGGCAGATATCCATTCAACATTAGAAAAATCGTTAATATCACCATAATAATATTTGATATCGCCATTTTCAAACAGTCTTACTGCAAAATTCAGTTCAGAGGTATTTTGTTGCCCGTTTACTGAAACTTTCCATCTGAATGTTGCAAAACCATCTTCTCCATCATACCACATACCGTCACCGGAAGAAGGATATATTCTCAAATCTGCGTTGAAAGGTACGATAAATTTATTTTTTGTGAAAAGCAAAAAGTCGTATTTCTGATAAGGCCAGGAGCTATAATTACCAAGTGCAATAAAACCGTCAACATTAACTTTCACCTGATTAAAAACCTCATCATAAAACGGAAAATCAAAATCGAGTGTTTTATATGCAAAGCCGTCATCATTGTTGGAGGGATTCAACTGTTCTGCATTAACCGCAGGAAAAGTTTCCGTTGAATTTGTTTCTGCAAAATTCATATCAAAATCAAAATAGTATGGCGAAGAACCTCCTTCAGCACTAAGCAAAAACTGATAAGGCTCATAAACAGTAGCTTCCGGTAATTCATTATCTGCAATATCAACGCCATCGAAAGTAACGGTATGGTCAACCCAAAGTTTGTTTACGCCATTAACTAAAGTAATATTCGACTGTCCGCAATCAATTTCATTCATGCCATTTGAATAATCGATAATTGAGTATTGCACAATTTCGCCTTCATACTGATTTGAAGGGTCGTCTTCATTTACAAGCAAGAAATATCTTGCCGGAGTGCCGGAACCGATCATATTAAGAAACGGTGTAAGGTCGAGGCCAAACTCCAGTGTTTTATCCTCTTCAGTTGTTCCACCCTGCAAGTACTTACAGCTACCCTGATAGTTAAAAATGGGAAACTCAAGAATAAACTCGGGAGAAGTTGCATTTACATCAGTTGAATAACCCATTCTAACCTTAATTTTTTCTCTGCAAACATGCTTAAGTGTAATCCTTGCAGTTAGTAACGGGTCACATTGTTCTTTTGCGAATACTACATGTACGGCATTATTCCATATTCCACCATTTTCTGAAGGATCTGCACACGATTTATAGGTCATATAGCTAAAGCCCTCATTCCCGAAGCTGGGTCCTCCGCTGTATGTGTTTGCAAACTTAAATCCGCCTATTTCCCAGTCTCTCACATCTACTACTCCATCATTATTAATATCAATATCATTTGTGTATTGGCCGTCAGAATTATAATCCCAGCGAATGGAATCGTGATAGGCACAGATGGTCAATCCATGATTTGCGCCACCCCAGCTTAATACTACATATTTCCCTGCTTCGGGAGTACCGTTGGGGAGAGTGGACATTCCATAAGGCGCATTGGCGTAAAAATTGGCAACTCCACCAACATCAGAACCTTCGAGATGATTATGTATCCAGTTTTTTAAAGTTAATATCCCTTCAGGTGTGGAAACATCTATCTGGTAAAGTTCATTAATTCTGTTGTGCATTGCTTCATAATACTTATCATAACCTGACATCCAAAATTTAACACGCTCATCCGAATTACCGACATACATTCCTCCATAGGTATTGACGTCAGGAGTTCCGCCAGCTTTAAGAATCTCAAAACTATGAAAGTAGCTTACGCCATACCATCCGTTACCTCCATTAGCCCAATTCCAACAGTAATGAGTAGGATATTGGTTATCAGCAACATTCGAGGGAAGATTCCTAAGCCTGTTAATTTCATAGGTATATCCCAGTCCGATACCGGAAGCCTGGCCACATTCAAGATCAACCTGAGCATAAACAGGGCGCCAGAACATATTTTCTGAATTATCAACATCTACAGGTAAAATTAGAGCATTAGGCCCT
>JAUVIX010000327.1 GCA_030592565.1 Chlorobiota bacterium | reverse complement strand
CACTGCTCGGTGCTGTTGAAAAAGGAATTATTACATTAATTGGAGAGACAAATGAAATCCCTTCATTTGAAGTTATCTCTCACCTGCTCTCGGGGTGTCAGGTTTATATTCTGAAAGACCTGAACAAAAAACAACTAACTGAACTCATAAACAGGGGAGTAAAAAAACTTTCCAGTGATTATCATTTAGCAATTCAAATTGAAGAGGATGAAGCTTTATTGCGCATTTCAGGTGGTGATGCACGAAAGCTACTGAATGCACTTGAACTAGTTGTCAATTCGGAAGGTAGCAATAACCGGGAAATCAAAATAACAAACGAAAAGGTCCAAAAGGTTATTCAAAAAAACCTTGCTATTTACGACAAGTCGGGAGAGATGCACTACGACATAATCTCAGCTTTCATTAAGTCAATACGTGGTAGTGACCCTAATGCAGCGGTTTACTGGCTTGCACGTATGGTTGAGGCCGGTGAAGACCCAAAATTTATTGCTCGCAGACTTGTTATCCTGGCTTCGGAAGATATTGGTAATGCCAACCCCACAGCAATGGTTCTTGCTCAAAGCTGTTTCCAGTCTGTTAATATGATAGGATACCCTGAAAGCAGGATTATTCTTTCTCAAACAGCTATTTACCTTGCTAATTCACCAAAAAGCAATGCCTCATATATGGCTATAAAAAAAGCTCAGGATTCCGTAAGAAAAAATGGAGACCTTCCCGTACCACTTCATCTGAGAAATGCTCCCACCAGACTTATGAAGGACATCGGTTATGGAAAAGATTATAAATATGCCCACGAATATGATAGTAATTTCGTTGATCTTGAGTTTCTCCCTGAAAGAATTAGAGGCTCAAAATTTTATGACCCGGGCAATAACGCCAAAGAGAATGAGTTTAGAAAAAGATTGAAAAATATCTGGAAAAATAAATATAACTATTAAAGATGTACAGACTGTTATTCTATGGTATTTTCGCCGTTATAACTTTTAACAGTTGCAATTTCAATAAAACTATTGAGGGTATTCCTGTATCTGAAAGTTATAACAACTGTAGTGACAATTCTGATTTTGGCGACCTGACAACCATTAGAGATCCGGGAAACAAGTTTATGATTACATTGCCTTATAGCTGGGACATTCAGGAGGTTTATTCCGATACTATTTACGGAATATTCGGATCAAATGCATATGACATTGGTAATGACAATTCAAAATTATTGTCATTGTCGGCTAGTGGCTATAAGTCAGAAGATTCGTTGGCAACATATTTCAGAAATGAAATTAAATCGATGAAAAAGACTTCAGAATTCAGGCTTCTTGAAACAGGGAATATCACAATAGATTACCAACCCGGATTTTGGCTCTCTTTTGAGCTGGAAGAAGGAGAAATGGTAATATACAGCATCATTGTATATCTGAAAAGGCCTGATACAGATGAGATATTTCTGCTTCAAACACTTATATATAAATCCGGAGATTGGGAAAAACGGATATGTTCGCTAAAAACCCTTGTGGAAACATTTGAGTTTGAGGAGTAATCATTTGAATAATCCTTTAATTCTATTTTTGGTCAAATGTTGTAATAAATCTTTTATATTTGCTGTTACATTAAAATCTTAAGACAGGCATTAAGTTGACGTCTATTATTGAATTATAATATTATTTAGTTGAATATTTTTAAAATGAAACTAATTAAAGTTTTTATAAGCAGTGTACTAAATGAATTTTCTGTAGTGAGGAAAGCATTATATGAGTATTTGCTGTCCGATCCTCTTTTAGGAAAATTCTTTGAGCCTTTTATTTTTGAATCATTACCGGCAACTGATAATAATTCCAAAACAGTTTATTTAAAAGAAGTTGAGCTATGTGACATCTATATTGGATTGTTGGGTGTTGATTACGGTTTTGAAGATGGTGAAGGAATATCTCCAACTGAAATGGAGTTTGACCATGCCATAAAGTACCATAAAACAAAGCTTATATTTATTAATAACCATACAAATTGCGAACGTCATCCAAAAGAAGCTACTTTTATTAAAAAAGCACAGGAATTAATAGTTAGAAAGCGATTTCAATTTGTTGACGATCTCAAGGCAAGTGTTTATGCTTCTCTTGTTCGGTATCTCCTTGATAAGGAAATAATTCGCACTAGTCCTTTTGATGCTACTTTGAATTCAAAAGTAAAATTAGAGAATATAGATGCGGCTAAAATCAAATTTTTTGTTCGCATTGCCAAATCAAAAAGAGGTTTTCCTCTTTCTGAAGAAACAGATATTACTACTGTTTTAACTCACCTCAACTTAATGAGTTCCGGCCATATTACAAATGCTGCAGTTTTATTATTTGGGAATAGTCCTCAAAACTTTTTTATAAATTCAGAGATTCGTTGCGCACACTTTCATGGAACAGAAGTTGCAAAGCCAATACCTTCATATCAGGTCTATAAAGGAGATGTTTTTCAATTGGTTAATCAATCAATTGACTTTGTATTATCAAAGTTAGATTTCTCCATTGGAAGCAGAGAAAAAAGTGTTCAAGTTCCCACAAATTATGAAATACCAAGAGAAATTGTTGCGGAAGCAATAGTAAATGCAGTTGCGCATAGAGATTATACAAGTTCTGCAAGTATTCAGGTTATGCTATTTCGTGACAGATTGGAAATCTGGAATCCAGGTTCTTTACCTTTTGGCTGGGATACCAAAAAACTAAGAATCCCTCATTCGTCTGTACCTGCTAATCCACTATTAGCCGAACCAATGTACTTGTCTGGTTACATCGAAAGACTTGGAACCGGAACTATTGATATGATTCGCATTGCACACAAATGCGGACTAAAAGAACCAGAGTTCATTCAGGAAGATGATTTTAGAGTAATTATTTATCGCACCGAACAAGCTACCGGACAAGCTACCGGACAAGCTACCGGACAAGTGAATGAATTCGTAACAAGGATTATACTGGTACTTGAAGATGAAATGAAAAGAGCTGAAATAATGAAAGCTCTAAAATTAAGTCATCGTGAAAATTTTATTAATAATTATTTGGAACCAACAATAAAAAAAGGATTAATAGAGCAAAAGTACCCTAAAAGTCAAAATCACCCAAACCAAAAATACAGGTTAACTAAAGCAGGTTTAAAGATTAAAAAGGAACTTCTATAATTGTATATTTGCACACTAAAAAATAAGAAACTATGTTTGATATTCCATTATTAAGATATAAAAATTCCGGCAACTTTATGCTGATTGCCGGTCCCTGTGTTGTAGAAAACGGGACAATGCCTCTTGAGATAGCCCGAAAAATCCTGGCTATAACCGACAAGCTGCAAATTCCCTACATTTTTAAAGCCTCATACAAAAAAGCCAATCGCTCACGGCTCGATTCTTTTACCGGAATCGGTGACCTGAAAGGGCTTGAGGTAATTAAAATGGTAAGAGACGAGCTCAATATTCCCATTCTTACTGATGTGCATAGTCCTGAAGAGGCAAGACTTGCAGCCGAATTTGTTGATGTATTACAAATTCCGGCTTTCCTTTGCCGACAGACAGATTTATTGGTGGCTGCAGCAAAGACCGGTAAGGTTGTAAATATCAAAAAGGGACAGTTTTTATCGCCAGAGGCTATGAAGTATGCCGTTCAGAAGGTTCTGGATTCAGGTAATAACAAGATTATGCTTACAGAAAGAGGTACTACATTTGGATATCAGGATCTCGTTGTTGATTATAGAGGAATACCTGTAATGCAATCATTGAATGTTCCGGTCATTCTGGACTGCACACACTCGCTTCAAAGGCCAAATCAGGCTGCAGGAGTAACTGGAGGCCAGCCTGAACTTATTGAAACCATTGCCAAAGCAGGAATAGCAGTTGGTATTGACGGGCTTTTCATAGAAACACACCCCAACACTGCAAACGCCCTTTCTGACGGAGCCAATATGTTTCCACTTGATCTTCTGGAAGAGCTTCTCGATAAACTTGTTAAGAT
>JAUVIX010000238.1 GCA_030592565.1 Chlorobiota bacterium | reverse complement strand
CAATGGAAACGGGGGTTATTTTCAAACTTATGGAACAGGAAATTTCCTAAGGCTTGGCGGAGCAGAAGCACCTACCGGATACGTTGATCCTTTGCATAACAAAAAAGCATATTTTTCTGATATTAACACACAAATACTCCCTGATGAACTTTTTGGTGAAGTTATTCAAAAAGCCAAGCTTGGAATGTATCCAAATGAAAGCTATACTTCCAACTATTCCAGCGAAATTGAATATCATCCTGCATACTCAGGACATATGTACCTTGGAAATGGAAACGGATTCTGGAAATCCACAACAGGTGGAGCAGGATTTATGCTATTGCACGAATTTGGATATAATTATTATGTTACTGAAATCGAAATATCAAGGAGTAACCCTGATATTATTTATGCTGCTGTCGTAACAAGTGGTTATTCAGGTAAAACAAAAATATTCAGGACGGAAGACGGAGGCTATAATTGGAATCCGGTTACAAATGTTCCTACTAATGACAGAAAGAGGCTTGAGATTACTCTTAATCCTGATAATGAGAATGACCTTTGGGTAGCTTGCCCTCAAGGAAGTAATGGAAAAAAAGCTTACAGAACAACGGACGGTGGCGAAAACTGGATAAACCTGTCCACAGACCTGTTGGATGATGAAAAATGTATGGATATTTTATACCAGGCAGGCACAGATGATGTGGTTTATCTTGCAACAAATCACTCTGTTTACTATTGGGAATCGGGAAGTGATGAATGGATTGATTATTCCAGCGGACTGCCTTATGAAACAAGAGCTTTGGAAATGAGGCCATTTTACCGTGACGAAAAACTGAGACTTGCCTGTGGTGGTCGAGGTATCTACGAAACAGATCTTATTACAGAATCGGAGGTTATTGCACAACCAATGACTTCCACTGATTCCGTTTACTGCATAGATGATACAATTCAACTTGACAGTTATTCAATAATAAGAAATCTGGGGGCTGAATGGCAATGGCTTTTCAATCCAACCCCACAATATGTCAGCTCATACACTGTTAGAAATCCAAGAGTTGTTTTTGGTGAAGAAGGTGCTTATGAAATAACACTTATTGTCAAAGATTTGGATGATAATACTGACAGTAAGACAATCCCTGATATGGTTATTGTTGGTAATGCTGGTGTTACAATTGACAGTATTCAGGGAAAGGCACTTACCTGTTATGATAACGGAGATTTCGCTACAACGGGTGAATTTAATATAATGACAAATACTCTTACTATTACGGCCTGGATAAAACCAGACGGTATTCAAAATGACTATACCGGAATAGTTATAAGTAATGGTGAAACAGCAGGGTTCAATCTTAAATCAGGAAATATGCTGGCCTATCATTGGCCGGGTGGATCCTGGAGTTGGAATAGTAATATTTTTGTCCCTGCTGACGAATGGTCTTACGTAGCAATGGTTGCAACACCAGCAGGGATGACCGTTTATGTTAACGGGGTGGCAAAAACGCACAATACCAACCTTAATATAGTCGAAATTACTTCGCTCGACATAGGAAGCTACAAGGGGTGGGGTGGAAGAAATTTTAAAGGACAGATTGACGAAGTTTGTATCTGGAACAGGTCACTAACCGAAGAGGAGATAAGAACATACAGGCATATCACAAAGGATGAGCTGCCTGATAACGATCCCGATTTTATTGCATACTTCCAGTTCAATCAAAACCTTCCGATTGAGCATAACAAGACAGGCGGCTGTATTAATGCTGTACTCACAGGTAATGCAGGACGTGAACCGTCAGGTGTATCGCTCGGAAAAGGAACAGTAGAGATGAAAACTATAAGTAGCGGAGGTGAGTATGTTTTTGAGGAAACAGGATTCAGAATTAATTTTCCTATGTCTGGTATTTCTCCAGATGGTGATATTTATGTAACACGTATAGGAACTTATCCTTCAGTTATGCCTGTTTACAATCCAAGCACCGGTTGTTACTGGATTGTAAATAATTACGGCGAGAACAGTGATTTTACAACAGCCGAAGAAATAAGCTTTTCAGCAACCTGGGGAACGCCTTCAGCCGGAATTATGGCAAACCCGGAACTGGCAATACTTTATGAACGTTCGGATAATTCGGAGTTGGACTGGACAGAGATGTGCGGTGCACAGGAGGTGACTCCGGGAAATAACGGATATTTTGTTTATAACTCATCCTGCAATATTGATAATTTTGGACAGTTTGTTCTTGTTTCTGACGATCCTGGTGTGAAACTTATTGATGGAATTTTAACTGATGTTGATGAAATGCCGAATGATCCCTTTCGTGTGGCTGTCTATCCTAATCCAGTGTTGAAAAACAGCCCTTTACATATAGTTTATGACGGAAAGGAAAACCTCCGGTTCACTCTATTCAATATATCCGGAAAGGTTGTGAAGGATTTGTTCTTAACAGGCCCGGTTAACAGGAATATTGACTTGAAGAATATCGAAAAAGGTATCTATTTCTATACCATTAAGGGCAGGACATTTATGCAAAATGGAAAGGTTATTCTGGAGAATATTTTACCCTCCATTCACTCAATGCTTCTAGCTTAAATGGTTGTTTCTGACTTGATAGCCATTCTCCTAAAAGGTTTCTAAAATCATCATTAGTGCATTGTATAAGTCGTAACTTTAATTCCTCTTTCGAAAGTCCTACTCCGTCAGTTAAATGACCACCACCTCCGTTTGCTCTATATGAATTTAAAGCAATGGTGTATGTTTCATTCATATTGAACGGTGAATCATCAGCCATTGAGATAATCTCTATTCTTGAGCCTCTTTCAGCATCAGGAGTGATGATATAACGTATGCCTGCCCCCGAATCGAAGTTGTAATATGCATTTTTCAGTTTTATATAACTCTCTTCTTTGTTATCCTTGTCACTTAGAAGTAGCCAGGTGCCTCTGTCATTTATAATAGTGTCGAACCATAAATCGGTAGAGTATTCCAGATATTTCTTTATTTCGCTACCATTTAGTTTGATAGTACATAGGAAGTTCTCGTACCTGTACAGATTAAAAAGATCGGCCCTCGTAAAAGACCCCTTTTTCAGAACAGCAGAAGTGGAAAATGGTGCAGCAAATGAAATATCAGCATCGCTAATCTCAAGTTGTGCCTTGTGTATCATATCTACAAATGCCGATGGTCCGTAGAGAGCATCTTTTGCCTTTATGTCGGAATCCAGAACAGTAATCTCTTCAGAGACATAACTCTTTGTATCTTCAAACCAGTAGTTAAATTTCTTCATAAAGCCAGAATCAGGTGGGATATCTTTCATCATAACGAGTGAGCCTGATAGTTTTTTATGCCACGATTGTTTATTTTCATCCCAATGGAACAAGATATCTGCCCTTGCAACATATTTTGCGTGTGCTCCGGCATTTAGAATAAGCACTTGCTTTGAATCTATATTTTGAATTACACGGACTTTTTTTTGATGGTCGTGTCCGCTAAAGACAATATCAAAACCGGGAACCTGATCAGCAACCAGCAGGCTGGCATTTTCATTGAAGGGAGCGTTAGGGTCAGTATCACCATATTCAGGGTTCAATCCTGCATGGAAAAGGCCAACCATCAAATCAGGGTTTTCTTTTTCCTGGATAATATTAACCCATCTTCGGGCAGAAACTATCATATCATCAAAATACATTCCCGACCACAAACTTGCAGGTAACCAGTCTGGGATGGAAGGGGTGACCAAACCAAGAATTGCCACTTTCACACCTTTACGTTCAATTATAGTATATGGTTTAAAATAACTCTCTCCTGTTGCCGAATCTATTGCGTTGGCTCCAAGCAAAGGAAACTTAATGTGTCTCCGGTAGCTATCATAAACCTTATGCCCGCCTTCAATATCGTGATTGCCGATTGTTTCAGCATCATACTGCATATAATTAAGCATGTCGGCCACCGGATTAACACTATCCTTTTGGATAAAGTTGGCATAATAAACCACAGGGCTTCCCTGGAGAATATCACCGTTGTCAAGCAAAATAATATCAATTGAATCCTGCTGTCTTAAATTGGTTACATAGGTAGAAATCTGTGCCATACTACCATACGATGTCCTTTGCCTGACAAGGTCGTAAGGAAAGAAACTCCCGTGAACGTCCGTAGTTTCCAATATTGCAATATTAACATCTTCCTTCTGGGCATCAGCATTATATACACTAAAAATCAGAATTGCTATAATGAAAATAAAGTATGCTTTTGCATTCAGGATAGTTTGTCTCATTGCCTTATTTGTTATGAGTTGTTTCGATGATGTGAAGTGTCACAATTTTCAATTATTCACCCTTAAGATACTTTTCCGGCAGCTTCAACTCATCACTCTCTTCATTCCATAAAATGGAAACGATTAGCCATTTGCCATTGACTTTGAGCAGTTGGATACTATTAATCCCCCTTTTAGTTATATAATCATCCCTTCCAGCAAGGATATATCCCGACTCATAAGTGCTGAAACAGTGGGCTACATTGCCGAAAAGTTCAGTTTCTGACGAAAGCTCCTTTTCCCGAAAAGCCAAAACTTTTCCTGCATTTACCTGACCTTCAATTACAGAAGTAAACTCCTGCAACGTGTATTTTTTTGGTTGGCCGGTATTATTGTTAATCAGCATACCTTTTCCGTAAAAAATATCCTTTAGTTTTGTCATGGCAGGTGCCTCATTCTTTTTGAAAGATAAGCTAGTGTAGAGTTTATCAATCACTTTGTTGATTTCAGAGAGGTCATAAGCTGTTGCCGGATCCTGGCTGAAAAGTTTGCCTGTGCCTGCAAATAAAAACAAGATTGCAATAATCAGAGTTGTTTTTTTCATTTTATATAGTTTTTGTATTGTTGTTGATAATTATGCTATTTATCTATTCTTTTAGGATGAAAATATATAGAAACTACTTTGTATTTATACATAAAAACCTGAAAAGGTTTTATCTCATAAATCTTATGTCCTGCTTCTATAATATTCTATCTACATATCCAATAGTCTCTTTTCCCCTTCCAGCTTTCTGATATCCGACACATCCTGACTTACTTCAATAACACCTTTATAGCTGCCTTGTTCATCCCTGACTGCAAAATATTGAATAAGCAGAAATTTATTTTTGAAACTGATCCAGAAGGATTCAACATCTTTTTTGCCGGATTTAAATGAATCGACAATTTCGTTAACAATATGTACACTCTCGTGTGGATGACAGTTTTGTACTTTTCGTCCTATTATTGCTTTTGAGCGGTGAAAGATTCTGTCTTTTGGTGTGGAAAAATATTTAACCTCGTCATTTTCATCCACAAATGTAATATCAACGGGCAAATGATTGAAAATGCGAATTATTTCATCAGCGGAAAGTACTCCTGTACCAAGGTCAACTAAATTATCGGCAGGTTTTATATTTTTATCTTCCTTATGTTTTAATGCTTTTGTGAAGGATTCAGGAGGCTCAATAAATGCAAACCCTTCTTCCTCGCTTTGTGCGAGCATCTCATCCCAATCAGACTGCTTTATCTCTCTTGCAGCAATGGGATACAGAATATATTCTTCCCTGAAAATAACGGGCAAAACCGAGTAATACAGTTTCCCGATATTCATATTGAAAACATTTATTAAAGGCTCGTCTTGTTCCAGATTTTCAAGAAGTGTTTTAATGCTTTCACGTGAATCGTCGTGCATCGACCACATAACACTAACACAACGGTAATTATCAAAATATTTCTCAATATAGGGAAACAAAATATTTTCTTTTTTTACCCGATGCTTTTCATATTCAAGAAGTTCGACCAACTCGGTCTTTACTTCCT
Organism: Chlorobiota bacterium; assembly: GCA_030592565.1. Classification (GTDB taxonomy): domain Bacteria; phylum Bacteroidota; class Bacteroidia; order Bacteroidales; family JAADJA01; genus JAADJA01. Next base: position 369 of record JAUVIX010000238.1, on the reverse strand, counting down.
CTCTTCTTAGTTTTAATTCTGCTTTTGGGTCTTTACTGGCGAAAATCTTCTTTATGCTTATCTTGAAATTCTCCATCTTTTTCTCCATTTCCCTGTTTTCCTTCATCAGGTAATAGATGAATGTTCCGGGTTCAGGTTCAAAACGGCCAAAGCTTTTTATTGTTTTATAAAAGATATTGAGAATCTTATTTGTGGTTCTCTTAATATCGTTCATCTCCTCTTTGGTTTTTACCAACTCATCAACTACTGTGATGACATCCCATGGAGTGACCTCTTCCAAAACAGATTTATACTTGCGATACAGAGCTGCTCCACCCTCACCATCAAGCATCCCAATGGCATAATCGATAAGATGCTGTAACTTATCTT
>JAUVIX010000015.1 GCA_030592565.1 Chlorobiota bacterium | reverse complement strand
GTTTATCAAGGCTGAGCATAATGAAATCAGGTAGATTTTCAGCCAGTCCGCTGACTTTTAATTTCCTGAGTTTTTTAACAAGTCTTCCTCCTTGTAATACTCCGGGAGCTACACCTTCAAACTTAACCGGAACGGCTATAGTTACAGGTTTTTTGGGATTAATTTCCAAAAAGTCAGCATGTAAAATGTTGTCATTAACAGGATGATATTGGATATCCTGCAAAATAGTTTGATATTCTTTACCATCAACTTTGATGTTGATCAGGTAAACTTCAGGAGTAAAGATGATTTTCTTAAAAGATTTCTCTTCAATGGTAATGTGAATTTGTTTTTCACCACCATAGATAACACAGGGGACTTTTCCTTCTCTCCTGACCTTTTTAGTATCTTTTTTCCCTACGTTCTCTCTCAGAGAACCGCTCAATGATACAGTTTTCATAATGAATTGATTAATTTTAATGAATATTAATTATTACTAATGTTCAAATTTATACAATGAACTTATCGATTTTGTTTTTAAAACTCTGTTAATTACAGTAGCAAAAAGGTCGGCTGTTGATAAAACGGTTGCTTTACTGCATTGTTTTTTCAACGGTATTGTGTCGGCAATTACAACTTCAGTAATTTGGGATTTTTTTATTCTTTCATAGGCTTCTCCGGAAAAAACAGGATGAGTGCAAAATGCCCTTACACTTGCAGCTCCGTTTTCCATAATAAGATTGGCAGCCTTTGTTATTGAGCCTGCAGTATCGATAATGTCATCAACAATAATTACGTTTTTATCTTTTACATCACCGATAAGCTGCATAGTTCCAATTTCATTAGGTTTTGTTCTGTGTTTATAGCAGATTACAAAGCCGGTATTGAGAATTTTTGCATAGGCAGCAGCACGCCTTGTTCCTCCGGTATCAGGCGAAGCCATTATCAGGTCAGGCAGCTTCAGATTTTTAATGTAAGGGATAAAAATTGAAGAAGCATAAATATGGTCAACCGGCACATCAAAAAATCCCTGTATCTGATCGGCATGAAGGTCTATCGTGATGATCCGTTGAACACCTGCAGCAATCAGTAAATTGGCTATTAGCTTGGATGCGATTGAAACTCTTGGCTTATCTTTTCTATCCTGGCGTGCATAACCAAAATAGGGAATAACAGCAACAATTCTTTTGGCAGAAGCTCTTTTGGCAGCATCAACCAGCATAAGAAGTTCCATCAGATTGTCAGCAGGAGAAAATGTCGATTGAATCAGAAAGATATCGCGGCCCCGTATATTCTCCTCAAAAGATGGTTGAAACTCTCCATCTGAGAAGTCTGTAACAATTACGTTTCCTAAAGGGTGACCATAACTGGCGGCAATTCTTTCTGCCAGATATTTGGTTGCACGTCCTGAAAATATTAATGCCCGGGCTGCCATTTTGTTGCTTTTAGATTTGGGCGCAAAATTAATACTTTTTTGGCATCTCACAACTTCTGGCTAAATAAAATCAGATATTTTTTTGATGAAAATGAAAGCAGATAAAAAAAAGTGACTATTTTTGCCGTCCAATTAAGCCCGGATGGCGGAATTGGTAGACGCGCTGGTCTCAAAAACCAGTTCCTTCGGGAGTGCCGGTTCGATCCCGGCTCCGGGTACAAAATATAAGGGTTTCTTTTCGATGAAGCCCTTTTTCATTGTTTCTCAATTCAGCAATAAAGACTACTTTTGCACAAATATTTCCTTACTGTTTATGGATAAGAATAATAGATATGTAAAATACCTCCCGATACTATTTTCAATAGTATTAATTATTGGAATTCTTGTTGGCTCAAGGCTTACACCGGTCTCTACATCTAACAAGGGGCTATTCAATATTGACCTTTCACGCTACGATAAGCTTTCGGATGTTGTAAATTATATTATGAAAGAGTATGATGATTCGATCAGTCGTAAAGATCTTACAGAGGAAGCTATTGACGGAATCCTCACTCATCTTGACCCTCATTCACAGTATATACCGGCTGAGGACTTTAATATTGTCAACGATCCGCTAATCGGGAATTTTGAAGGTATCGGTATTCAGTTCAGAATCGAAGAGGATACCATAATGGTTGTCAGGCCAATCCCTGGAGGACCCTCTGAAAAGGTTGGATTGATGGCAGGTGACAGGATTGTGACTGTTGACGACAGTCTTATTGCGGGAGTTGGTGTTACTGATCAGATGGCAATGAGTATGCTGAAAGGCAAAAGGGGGACGAAAGTCAGAGTGAGTATTTTCAGGAGAGGAATTGATGAGTTGCTCGATTTTGTTATTATAAGGGATATTATTCCAACCTACAGCGTGGATGTCTATTTTATGCCGGTTGATTTTGTTGGTTATTTAAAAGTAAGTAAGTTTTCTGCTACTACTTTTGAAGAATTTATCAGTACAACTAATGATCTGAAGAACAGAGGCATGACAAAACTGATTCTCGACCTGCGCCAAAATTCGGGTGGATATTTGCAGGCTGCCATTGATATGGCGGATGAATTTCTTGAAAAAGGAGAACTTATTGTTTATACCGAAGGCCATAATCAACCGCGAGAAACCTTTTATGCCACAAAAAGTGGAATTCTTGAGAATATAGAACTTATTATTCTGATTGATGGTGGATCGGCTTCAGCAAGCGAAATAGTTGCTGGTGCTATTCAGGATAACGACAGAGGCTTGATTGTTGGACGTCGTTCTTATGGCAAAGGACTTGTTCAGCGACAGCTTGATTTTATTGACGGCTCAGCCCTGCGGCTTACGGTCGCAAGATATTATACACCTACAGGAAGATGTATTCAAAAACCGTATAACCCGAATGAGGGTTTTGATGAATATTATGAGGAGTCGTATCACAGATATGAAAATGGAGAGTTACAAGTACGAGATAGTATCCATTTTAATGATTCTCTGAAATATGTTACTCCTGAAGGTAAAGTGGTTTACGGTGGTGGTGGTATTATGCCTGATGTTTTTATTCCATTGGAAAAAGACAAAAATTGGATTTTCTATAATAGGCTGGCATCGAAAGGCCTGATCTTCAGATATGCTTTTGAATATACTGACAGGAACAGGGAACAGCTTAAGAAATATGATACACTTGAAAAGTTTGATTCCGAATTTGAGATTGATAATAGCTTTTTTAATGACTTCCTAAAATATGTCGATAGTAAAGGAGTAAAAAAGGATAAAGAGGGTCTTGCTTTTGCTAAGGACAGAGTCAAAATTTTACTTAAAGCCTATATAGCCAGGAATTTATTTGATGATAAAGGATTTTATCCAATTTACTTACAAATTGATGATACCTACATAAAGGCGATTGAGATTTTTTCTAAAGGAAAATAATTATTTTACCCCCAATAAATATGCTACGAGCGTCCAAATTTGTTGATTGGGATATTGACAGAGTGCTAAATTTGGCTTAGTAAAATTACCTGATATATTAGTATCTCACACCAACAGTCAGCATAACATTATTGGTAATAAGCTGTGTGGAAGCAGGATTTGTGCTTACATATTCCGAGTTGTACAGGTAATAATCTTCATTGCTTTCTGATCTCACATATGCAAGGTCAATATAAAAGTTTTTGTCTCTGAATCCAAAGCCACCAGTATAATAGAATTTTTCAGCATCATTAATTCCTGGCTTGAACGGACTTCCATAAATTGCATATCCGCCTCTTATGGCAAAATGCCCGAATCTGACTTCTGCCCCAAGCCTGATATTTTGAGTGGCAGTGTATTTATCTCTTATAGCATTATTTTCATTGTAGAAATCATAGTCATAAACAGAACGGCTTCTGAATTTGGCTGACGAATAATCAACATACTCATAATCGGCACTTATCAAAGCAATTTTCCATAAAATAAGAGAAACACTTCCGATTGCACGCCAGGGAGTTTGAAGGTCATAATTATATGTTCCGTTTGGTGTTATTTGATAATATGTATCACCGTAAGCAGTATTACTGAAATCAGAATACCAGTAGTCTTTCATATTGTTGAACCATGTTGGAGAATGTATGGCTGCACCAATACGTAGAAAGTTTATGGGGCGAACAATCATTCCAAATTTCAGGTTAATTCCTGATCCTGTGGTATGCAAATCATCATAAACCAGCAACTCATCAAAATATTCCACATTATCATCAATATCTTTCTCTTTGTACATGGCCTGTTCAAAATATCTTATAAAAGGTATTCCTATTGTACCACCAAGATAGAGCCTGTCACCAAAATTTGCTCCCATCGAGAAAACCATTTCATTCATTGATCCCCATCTGCTTATCTCTTTCCTTTGAAAAACACCTCCTAATTCAGCAATTCCATAATACTGATCATTGTAGCCGGGTATTGTGTCAATCATATACGTCCACCAGGCTGGGTTTAGGTCATAAGAATAATATCCGTCATAGTCTTGTTCAATTTCATCAGAGGAGATTCCGTAGGCCTGATCGGCAAAATATGTGGATATGGAATTCTCATCATTATTTCCCTGGATTATTGTTCTGGAATTAAAATTATTAACTCTGTTAATGCCGATTCCGAATTGATAATTTTTTAAAAAAGAGTTGAAGCTTTTTCCTTCGGGCGGCATTACAATTATTACACCTGCATTTCCAAGATTAAAATTATATTTATCATCATAGCCTTGTGTTCCGTTATAATTTGTATTTGTTTCGCTGAAATATAATGAAGGTGTAAACGAAAAATCAGATTTTTTAAACACTCCAATCCCGGCAGGATTTGAGCTTAAAGTTGAAAAATCTCCTCCGAGTGCACCATAGGCTCCTGCCATTGAATTGTACCTTGCTGTTCCCCCAAATTCAATAGTGGAATATCGTAATGCATCAATATCATTTTGAGCTTCCCGGTTTGAAAAAGCACGAGCTAAGAGTACTATGAATGCTATTTTTTTCATTTTATAAAATTTTAAGGTTATTACCTTTTTCCACCACCTGATCTGGAACCTCCACTTGAACGGGAGCCTGAAGAGCTTGACCTGCTACCGCTGCTACTTGATCTTGATGGTGATGAGTAAGATTTACTGCTACCCGATGACCTTGAAGGTGATGAGTAACTTCTGTTTGTGTTAGACCTTGAGGGTGTAGAGTAGCTTTTTGTTGTTCTGGAGGGAGGAGTATAGCTATTCTTTGAGGTCCTTGTAGTCTGACTATTATTTTTTTGTGTTGTCGTCCTTGTTGGTTTTGAGTAAGTCTTGTTGTTGTTAACTCTTGTAGGCCTGCTATAGCTGTTGTTTGAGTTTGACTTGGGCTTCGTGTATGTCTGAGTGTTAGAAGGCCTTGAACTGGCAGAGTTGGAGTTTGAAGGCTTGCTCATTCTATTGGTGGAGCTTGTTGTCGGCCTTGCAGTTGTAGTCGATTTCCTTGATTCATAGCTGCTACCCGGCCTGTATTTGTTTTGTGAACCGGTGCTACTGGATGCAGGCTTTTTATATGTATATCTTGCCTTTGTATTAGTGCTTGCAGGTTTGCGCGACTTTGTTGTAACCTCATTTTGAGGTTTTGTTCTGGTGGTTGCACCTGCACCAGAAACTGTAAGCCCTCTTGTGGGCCTTCCATCAGCATTTGAGATTGAAGAAGAACTTGTCTGGTTTGCTTTGTTAGGGTCAATTTTTGCCCTTGATGAGTTTGAACTTGCTGTATTTGTCCTGGTCGGTCGCGATTGAGCTGATGACACTCCTGCAATTGCAGGCCTGTGTGTTTTGTAGGAGCTGGCATATCCTGTATAGTTAGACCCTCTGCTGCCTCTTGAGTAGCTGCCATTAGTGTTTCCTCCACGCGGTGATCTGTGCCCGTACTGATATCCTGAGTAGTAATCATTATTATAGTAGGGATATCCCCAGCCTCCATCATAATAACCATTCCAGTACCCTGCATTGTATCCACACCAGTAGCTGCTATATGGATAGTATGGATAATAGTATGAAGGGTAATATGGATAACCATAATAAGGATAACCCCATCCCCAACCCATACTAAAGGAGAAAGATGGCCTATAGAAGTAAGGGTTGTAAAACCCATAATCAAACATACTTATCCTTGAAGCGTAAGAGTAGTCATAATAATCATCAGAGTAGCCCTCACCATAATAATTGTTGGTTACGTAAGTTGTCCCGTTGGTATCCTGATATGTTTCAGTATTTGAATTGGCGGGTTGTCCTTCGGGGGTTTCTTCATACTCAACATAATCACCAGATTGATAATCTTCAAAATAATAATCGGTAGTGTTTTCATCAGAGGTAGTTTGTGCTTGGGTAGCTTCGCTTTTCGCCATTTTCTTTTCCTGACGCGGAGAATAGTAAACATCATCGTAGTCTCCTGTTGATTTTGTGGATGAACATCCTGCAAGGATGAAAATCGATAAAGCCAGTGTTAAAAGATAAGTTTTCATTTTTATGTCCTCCTGTGTTTTAATTTAATTATTTTTGCTGCGTTTTCGCAAATTCATTTAAAAATATACAAACTCTATACCACAATTAGATTATGGCTAAAGATTTTCCTACGCGTGCAGAGAGTTATGCACAATGGTATAACGACCTGGTTATAAAAGCTGACCTTGCCGAAAATTCGGCAGTACGAGGCAGTATGGTTATAAAACCCTATGGCTATGCAATATGGGAAAAGATGCAGGCTGCACTTGATAAGATGTTTAAAGATACAGGTCATGTGAATGCCTATTTCCCGCTTTTTATTCCAAAATCATTTTTCAGCAAAGAGGCTTCTCATGTTGAAGGCTTTGCTAAGGAGTGTGCAGTAGTAACCCATTACAGACTTAAAAATTCACCTGATGGAAAGGGCGTAGTGGTTGATGAGGATGCTAAACTTGAAGAAGAGCTTATTGTTCGACCTACATCTGAAACTATTATTTGGGATACCTATAAAAGGTGGGTTCAATCATACAGAGATCTGCCTCTGCTGATTAACCAATGGGCAAATGTGGTTCGCTGGGAAATGCGTACAAGATTATTCCTTAGAACATCTGAATTTTTGTGGCAGGAAGGTCATACAGCCCATGCAACAAAAAAGGAAGCCGTTGCAGAAACTGAAACAATACTTGATGTTTATTCTGATTTTGCCGAGAAATGGATGGCTTTGCCTGTCCTTAAAGGAACAAAATCACCAAATGAGAGATTTGCCGGAGCTGTAGAAACATATTGCATAGAGGCACTGATGCAGGATGGAAAAGCTTTGCAGGCAGGTACTTCGCATTTTCTAGGGCAAAATTTCGCAAAAGCTTTTGATGTTAAATTCCTTTCAAAGGAGAATAAACTGGAGTATGTCTGGGCAACATCATGGGGTGTATCCACAAGGCTTATTGGTGCTCTTATTATGTCTCACTCTGATGATAACGGCCTTGTTCTGCCACCAATGCTTGCTCCCATACAGGTTGTAATAATCCCTATCTACAGGAAGGGGGAGCAGCTTGAGGAAATATCAGAAGTTGCACTAAAAGTTAAGAAAGGGCTTGAAGCTAAAGGTATTTCGGTTAAATTTGATGACAGGGATACTTATAAGCCGGGTTGGAAATTTTCAGAATATGAGTTTAAAGGTGTTCCGGTTAGGCTTGCAATTGGCCCAAGAGATTTGGAGAACGGAACCATAGAGGTTGCAAGACGCGATACTCTCGAAAAAGAGATACTTCAGATAGCTGATATCGAGAATAAAATTGAAAATCTGCTTATTCAGATTCAGGATAACCTGTATAAAAAAGCTTTAGCTTTTCGTGAAGATAATACTTATTCGGTTGATACCTGGGATGAGTTTAAGGATGTTATCGAAAACAAGGGAGGTTTTGTATTAGCTCATTGGGATGGTACATCTGAAACGGAAGAGAAAATTAAGGAAGAGACAAAAGCAACAATTCGTACCATTCCTCTTAATGCTAAGAACGAGGATGGTAAGTGTGTTTATTCAGGCAAATCATCGAATCGGAGAGTGGTTTTTGCAAAAGCGTATTAAACTTAAAGTTCCGCTTCATATTCTCAAAATCTCCGCTTTCAGATTAATTAAATATGCGGAAATGTATGTATCAAAGTTATATAATATTGAGATTCCCGTTTGTCTTTTTCAAAAATTATCTTAATATTGCAGGAAAATTATGTAATAATAATGAAGTTTAGAATTGTCATATCTCTTTTTACTCTTTTATCAATGTCTCCTTTTTTCGTTGCCGGGTCGAACATTGATAGTCTTGAACAGGTACTTGCCCAATCAAAAGGAAATGACAGATTTGAGCTATTAATAACTCTTTCGAAGAAATACTGGCATACAAATCCCGACAAATCAATCGAATATTGCAATGAGGCTTTGTCAATTGCAGAAAAGGAAAATGACAATGAAAAAAATGCTCGTGCCCTTAATAGAATAGGAAACGGATATTACTTTAAAAATGAATTCGAAAAGGCAATCAGCTATTATGAAAAATCACTTGAGTTAAGTAATGAAATAGGCTATTATAAAGGAGTTGCCAGAGCTTCAAACAATATGGGGCTGATATATCAGATGTTGGGAGACTATGAAAAGGGTATTGAGTATTATTATATTTCGCTAAAAAGTGAAAACAAGATAGGGGATAAATACGGGATTGCTAATTCATATAATAATCTTGCAAATATCTATTACAGATTGGAGGATTATGATAAAGCACTGGATTTATATTTAAAGAATTTAAAAGTTTTTATTGAGCTTAACGCCAAATCGGGCATTTTAAGCTGTTATACAAATATAGGAAGTGTCTATTCCGAAACAGGTGATTACGATAAAGCCGAGGAGTTTCAGATCAAGGCTTATGACCTTAGTGTGGCTCTTGAAGATGTTGATATGCAGGCAGCAAATATTAATAATCTGGGGAAGGTTTATTATCAAAGAAAGGAGTATAGTAAAGCAATTGATTATTATTATAAAGCTTTGAAAATATCTATGGAGATAGATGATAAATGGTCTTATGCAAATACTTTACAGAATATTGGACTTGTGTATCTTGATCAGGGGAAGTTAAACAGTGCATTTAACAGCTTCAGGAAAGCTTTGTCTATTTCAAAAAAATATGAATTGAAAAGTATTACTATGACACTGTATAGTGATATTTCAGGTTATTATGAAAGGGTGGGTGATTTTGAAAATGCACTGAAATATCACAAGCTTTTTTTTAAAGTTAACGATTCAATCTATAATGACGAAACAAGAAGTAAGATAGCTGAAATTGAGAATAAATACCAGTTTCAGCATAAAGAGCAACAATTGAAACTTTATGAAAAAGAAAATGAGGTACAAAGCTTACAGATAAAAACCCAAAGATATGTTATCTATTCGGTAGCAAGTTTTAGTATCCTTATACTGGTGCTTGTAATTTTATTTTACTATCGCTCTCACATTAATAAAAAAGCCCGGCAGGTACTTGAAGAAAAAAACACAAAAATTACTGAGCAAAAAATTCTTTTAGAAAAAGCAGTTTCTGAACTAAGGGAGAGTGAAGAGAAGCAAAAGTCTCTCATATCAAATATTCTGGATGGGATTTTTATAATTCAGAATAACCGCTTGCTGTATGTTAATGAAGCTGGTGAGCAGATTTTAGGATATAGTTTTTACGATCTTCAGGAACTTAAATTTCAGGATATAATTCATCCAGATGATCAGGCGTTGGTTGTAAATAACCATAGAAAAAGATTACGTGGCGAAGAGGTACCTAATTCATATCAGTTCAGGCTCATACATAAGAAAGGTAATGTTGTAAATGTGTTAATTAGTGCAGGTGCCATAAGCTATCATGGCCAGAAGGCAATTTTGGGAACACTTAAAGATATAACCAACCAAAAGAAATATGAAGATGCCTTGATTCATGAAAAAAAGCAGGCGGAGCAGGCTACACAATCCAAGTCGATGTTTCTTGCAGGAATGAGTCATGAAATCCGCAATCATCTTAACAGTATTATAGGGATAGCAGATGTTCTTAAAGAAACGGAATTGACTGAAGAGCAGAAGGAATACCTTAATATTATTGATGTTTCGGGTAATAACCTTTTAAATATTATTAATGAGATTCTTGACTTTTCAAAGATTGAATCAGGACATGTAATTTTGGAAAAGGAGGAGTTCTCAATCTCTAAAGTCGTAAAGGATGTTATATCTTTGCATGAAATAAAAGCTAAGAAAACCAATTTGTACCTGAAAGCCGATATTTCAAAAGATATAAATGACATAGTTATTGGAGATCCGGTTCGCGTTTCCCAGGTGCTTATTAATCTTGTAAGCAATGCACTCAAATTTACAGATAATGGAGGGATAACAATAAAGATTGTTCCTGTCGGCAAACAGAAATCCGGAAAAGCAACGAATGATATTACATTCAAATTTATGGTAATAGATACCGGTATCGGTATTTCAAAGGACAGTCAGAATAAGTTATTTAAACCATTTTCTCAGACACATGCTGCAGTTGAACGAAAAAAGGGTGGCACGGGTTTGGGTCTTGTTATTAGTATGCACCTTGTTGAAATGATGCAGGGAAAAATTGGAATTGTTTCTGATGTCGGAAAAGGATCAACCTTCTGGTTTACTGCAAAATTTCAAATATCAAATGCACAACTTTTGAAAGGTGAACCGGGGGCAAATGCAACCTTGACTAAAGACAGAATAAAGATATTACTTGTCGAGGATAATGTTTTAAATCAGCATCTTACAACAAATATTCTTACAAAAGGAGGCTATAAAACAGATGTTGCAGAAAACGGCAAGGTCGGACTGGATCTTTATAAGAAGAACATCTATAATATAGTTTTAATGGATATTCAAATGCCGGTTATGGATGGAATTGAAGCAACCAGGATGATCAGGAAATTTGAGAAGACAGTTGCCGGTAATGATAGACGGGCTAAAATAATTGCAGTTACGGCTCATACGAAAGAGGGGGAAAAACAACGACTTTTTGAAGCCGGAATGGACCTTTATCTCAGCAAACCCTTCAAGGCATCAGACCTTATTGACCTTATTAAGAAAATAGAAGATAGTTAACAAAATGAAAGAAAAACTTGAAGCTTTTGAGCGTCTTTTGTTAATAATGGATGAACTAAGGGAGAAGTGTCCCTGGGATAAGGTGCAGACTTTTGAGAGCCTGAGACATCTCACAATTGAAGAGACCTACGAACTTTCGGAAGCAATCCTTGATAAGAAGATTGATGAGATAAAGAAGGAGTTGGGAGACCTGATGTTACATATTGTGTTTTATTCAAAGATTGGATCTGAAACCGGCGACTTTAATATTGCTGACGTTTTGAATTACATTAGCGATAAACTGGTCTTTCGACATCCTCATATCTATGGAGATGTTGAGGCACATGACCCAAAGACGGTTAAGGATAACTGGGAAAAAATTAAACTTAATGAGAAAGGGCGTGAGTCTGTTTTGTCAGGAGTTCCGATGGCTTTACCTCCATTGGTAAAAGCATACAGAATACAGGAGAAGGTAAGCGGTGTGGGCTTTGATTGGGAAGAGCCTCATCAGGTTTGGGATAAGGTTTTAGAAGAGCTTGGCGAACTAAAAAAAGAGGTTGAAACATCTTCAGATAAGGAGAAAATGGAAAATGAACTGGGTGACCTGATTTTTGCAATTATCAATTATGCCCGCTTCATTGATGTTAATCCTGAAGATGCTTTGGAAAAAACCAATCGGAAATTTATTAGGCGATTTCAATACCTCGAATCAAAAGCCAGAGAGTTGGGTAAATCTTTGAAAGATATGACACTTGCCGAAATGGATGTCTTTTGGGAAGAAGCAAAGACGATGGAGTAGTAGTGATTAAAGATTTATTGACTCAATTATTATTTCTTTATAACAACCCTTTTCCCAAAAACAACTCCATCTGACTTCAGAATTAGTAAAAATGTACCGGACTGAATGTTGATAGGGTTAAGGCGCAATATATTTTTTCCTGCGGGTATTTGCCTGAAATTCTTCTCAAAACCCCAATTACCCCGAATATCATAAATTTCCAAAACAACATCTGAGGAAACTGCAAGCGAAAATGAAATATTCAGCACATCAATAAAAGGATTAGGCCAGATATTCAATTCCGGTTTTGTTAAACTGTTTTCTTCTGTTGTGGTTGGATTTACAGCATTATAAACGGCTTGCCAGCCCGGTTCTGTTGTGGCTCCGTCGGAGTAAAATTGAAGAGTCAGATGGTTGGTTGATGATTCAATTGTTTCCGGATTTATATTTCCTGAAAAGAAACCCAGAAGCGGTGAATTAATATCCTGCCCGTCATAAATCCATAAAGTGTCGTAATTTGCTTCAAGGTTGAGGTAATCGAAATCAAGGTCAATTTGTTTATCTCCGGGTACTGTAATTGTGTAAGTATAAGTCTCATTATTAAAGTAATCGAATGTTGGGCCTCCCGAATCAAATATCGTGTCGGACAGGATTGGTGGTGAGACAGTCGTGAACCTGCCGGCTATCAACTCCCAGAAATCGGTGTAACCGTTATCATATCCCAATGCCCATATTCCTATTCCTCCGAGGTTTCTACGGTTCACAATATCATATTTTTTACCAAGGCTGTATGTGTCCTCCATAAAACACTGATTCCAGCCGTTGGTGTAGAAAGAGAAGTAGGGCGAAAAGCTGTTTGGTTCCCAGTATTTGTTTTCATTTGAGTAATGCCCAGATGTATTGTTCCTAATATAACGATATGTATAAGCTGTACCCGACCCTGTCGTGGAGGAAGGTGCAAACTGGTTAGAAGTAGGCCATTGTCGTCCGTAATAGGGGACACCCATAACAATCTGCTCATCGGGAACTCCCTGTGACTGGTAATAAGATATTGTTCTTGAAAAATTATAGCTTGATGAGGCTGTCATTGAATACAATGGCGAGACCGGACCTGCTTGCGAGCTTCCGTTCCAATAATAATCGTATCCCATAACCATAAAAAAATCAATATAATCTTTCAAAATAGGAATGTTGAAAGTGTTGTTCCAGTTAACTGCCGGTGCTGCAATACTAACCTCTGAGCCTGAAATGGCAGCGTGCATCTGCTCGCTAAGGGCAATCATAAAGCTTGTAAAAGCATCTCCATAAGCCGAAGGCATTGCCTCAAAATCAATATTTACTCCTTTAGCCCCTCTGTCCTGAACCATTGTAATAATATTATCAATAAGAGTTTGCTGTGCCGAGGGTGTGTTGAAAAAAGTGTAGTGACCTGAAAACAGGGTGACACAAAGGTGTACATTCACATCATTATACAGAGCCATATCAATAGCATCCGAGGTGTACCAGTTGTGAGTGGTTGTAGCATTTCCGGTTGATGGGTCAACTTCATATGAGAAATGACAAAAGTCTGAAAGCAAATCCCATTGATAGTTTAGATAATTTGTGCCTGCCCAGTAAGGGAAGTATCCGAATATTCTTTTTATTATTGTATAGTCCTTTTTTAGTGTCAGAAAAATCTGTTTCCTATCAAACTCCTGTAATGAATCGTACTGAGCAGAAGTTGTTAGATTGAGGCTGTTATAATACTCGCTTTGCTCTTTGTGAATTGAAGAAACCGTCTTCTCCTGTGCAAAAAGAAGCGCTGTAAGAAAAAATAAGAAAACCGGTAAAAGATATCTTTTGTACATATGATATTTGATTAGTAAGGTTTATTCGATTACAAACTTTCCTTTTAACACCCATGCTTTTCCTGAAATAAAAAAGAAGTAGAGCCCCGGATTCAATTCCTGTCTGCTAAACTCTATTCTGTTAATTTCTTTTTCGAAAAATATTGTTTTTTCTTCTCTGACAAGATTTCCAAAAGTGTTGAAGACTTTAAAACTGAAATGATCACCATCGTCTGCCTTAAATTCAATTGTTGTTTTATCTCCAAAAGGATTTGGAAATACTTTAACATATCCGTCACTGGAATAAAGCTCTTTTACATCCACAGTATCGCATTCCTCATACTGTTTGCCAGGTGATCCGCCTATGCAGCCTGCAAACCAATTGTTTCCGCTATTCAAATTTCCGTTGGGGTCAAACAATTCCAGTGTTCTGCCTGTACCGCTGATATTTTCAGGCCAGGGTGCTTCATTAGAATAATTAACTGATGTAATCAAGTAGTTATCAATATCATATAGTCTCAGGTTTTCTCCATTTTTTGAAAGTCCGAAATCAAATGAACCCAGAATATTTTCTACGTCAGGATAAATCTCGGAGAACTTATCCAAATCCTGACACAAAACCACATATTCGGCAGTATCGAGAATAGTCGGATCAGGAAGTAAAAACTGGTGGTCGTCATCTCCGTCTTTAAAGACCCATCCTGAAAGATCGCGGCTTACAGTGTCAATATTAAGCAATTCAACCCAGTCGCCTGCATCAAGAGTATCTGCTGATTTGTAGTTTATTTCATTGATGACAATGTGTACGGTATCCGGCACTATTGTGTCAATCACAAAGAATGCTTTAAAAACATCATTTGTATCAATATTAACTATAAGGTGCTGTTTTAAAGTATCCTCTCCTGAGATAATCATATTCGAACTCCAGTGCGAAAAGAGAAAGCCATCATTTGGTTCTGCTGTCAGGTCAATGGGATTGCCATCAAAGTAGGTTCCCTGCCAGGGTAAAGAATCGGGTATGATTGTGTTTATTTTTATTGTACCGTGATTAATTGAATCAATATTAAGTGTGATATCTACAAGCTTTGAGAGGTTAAACTCATCAATATAATGCTGACGAACATTTGGCTCTCGAATTTCGGCAAATGAAACCATTCCGTTCACATCAGATTCCCAGGTTGGCATATTCCCGCCCCATTTATCAAAATGATACGGCATTTCCGGTTCCATCCTTTGTCTGAACTGTTCAATTAATGCAATCATATTATCCTTATGCAACACAGTATTATACATATCGGCACTTCTGTTTACAAAATACCTTTTGTATTCAGAGTTTTCCATCAATCGTCTGAATGGAGTATGATTATCGGTGTACAGAATTATTGAATGAAGAATTCTGTGTAGCTCATTTTTATATGGGCTTGTAAAAAGCCCAAACCCGAAATCGGTATCAGTCATAATATATCTCCAACGTGAAGTAGTATTGTTTTCCCTCCAACATTTAATATTATTGTTTGGCCAGTCTGGATTTACATAAAACATTTCGGCAATAAAGTAGTCTGTGTAGTTATCAATATCAAGAAGTTTTGAAATGGAATCAACGGTATTGGAATCAATAACCGGAGCATCTTTTATATAATCCATCATTTCAGCATAATGATAATTACTTCCAACGACAATATTATGGTTATCACGAAGAATACTGACATTATCATCAGGTGTTCCAAAATTTTCATTAAGATAATATGGGCCGATTTTCTCCCTGATGTTATAAACGCCCCAATAACTACCATTCAGAAAAACAACTGATGGTTCATAATCCTGTATATCAATATCGGTTTGCTTTTGTATAAGCTTGTGCATAAAAGCATCCCTGAAATGAGTATTGTTGTAATCCTGACCTGAATTACGCAGGATAAAACGTTTAAACGAGTTAATATCTTTATCCTTAAATAGTTTGTAGTCTATTGATGATTTTCCGTATCTTCCTTTAGCGAGCACCCTGAAGCTTTTCTGTGGGTATGCTCGTGAATAACCACCGTGGATTTTCAATCCGATATCCTGATCAAAACCTATAGTCTGAGAAGAGTCAAAAAATTCAATATGGGCTGTTTTTTCCCAGTCCATCCAAAAGTTAGCATTATGATACGGAAAAGTGGGGTCGGCATTAGGCCCCATGACATAAATCCCATTCTCCCAGTCCCACAAATCAAAGGGATCAACACTTATTGAAATGACAGGTACTGTTGCCGTGAAATCAATTAAATAGGTTTTTGTCATTATTTTTCCTGGGATAAAACCGGATTTGAAGACCCTGGCTCTTAAAACCGTTGTTGAGTCAATGTGAACAGCCTCCTGATATAATTCAGAAGTATCCATTGGAACAGCACCGTCAAGAGTAAATCGTATTGTGTCACCTGTTTGGAAATTGGCTATTGACACAATAATGCTTCCATTGTAAAATCCGGATGGTACTGAAAATTCAGGTTCCTTAGTATATCCGTTGAAAAACAATGAGTTATTATTTGAAAAACCGGGTGATGCCGAATCAAAGAAAACAAAGTCATCACTACCGTTGGTCATTCTGCCATAGGAATCATCCGCATTCATCGAAGGGAATTCAACAAAGTCAACACTATTGCCCTGCTGATTGCTTAAAGTAAGGCTTTCTCCACTACCTGACAACTGAAAATTCGTATGAAGGTAAACAGGTTTATTGCCAAACCATTCAGGTATAGGTTGATAAGTAAATGAGTCATCCTTAATCCCAAAAGAGAGAAACGGTATCAGCGAAGAATTTCCATAATTGTTCCAGGCATTGAGCCCTTGAATAGCAAGCAGATTTTCACCTTCGTTGATAATACTTCTGAAAAGTTCCATATTAATTCTGAACTCCTCCGGTTTACCACCCTGGTATATTTGAGCTAAGTGCGCAACCCAGGCCCAGTCGTCCCACTTCTGAATTTTTTCGGCATAACCTATATTAGCACGGGCTATTTCCACCCCATTGAGGTAGGCTACAAAAGCATCATCATAATCCATATGCAATAAAGCATAAGATATTATTGATGTATCTGGTACTGTGAAAGTCTTGCGAATATATACAGTTGGTACACTATCAGGCACAATTGTGTTGTCATCTCCATCACCCCTTCCAAAACCGCCGGGACCTTCAGGCCATGAAGAATCGTCAAAACCAGGATTCATCCATGCCGGATCAGGTTCCTGATCAGGCAACCAGTATTTCCATATCTCATCGGAATAAATTACGGTTTCCCAATGATTGACAATTGCTTTCCTGTTATTGCCGCTTGCAAAGAAGATCAAAAAAGAATCAGGATGCAAAGTAATATCCGGGAATTTCCATTTGGAAGGATTATCCGGATTATCAGAAACAGACCAGTTAATCAGAGAAATTGACTCCTCTCCGGTATTGTAAAGCTCAAACCAATCGGGATATTTATCATCTTCATCGGCTATTGTTGTAGCATTACGCGGGCAAAGCTCATTTATTGCAATTTGGCCGAATGCCTCAAAAGAGACAGAAAGGTAAAAAAGTAAAATGAATAATATATTAATAAAATAATGCATTTTATAATTTCGGTCAAAATTAATTAAAATCAGCAATACAAAAAAATCCCGATAGAAATCTACCGGGATTTTACAAAAATTTTATTCTTTGGTATTATTTGATATATACTTTTTCAGAATAAACCTTATCAGTGTCCATCATTCTTACAATGTAGATACCCGGGTTATCATGAATTCTGATTTTATTTAATGTTCCGCTGATTGCAGATTTTTCAACAACCAATTGGCCCATAATGTCATAGACTTCGATGTTGCCTGTTATTGATTCAGGAACTGCAACATAAACATCTTTATTTACAGAGTATATCTTAACAGATAAAACCTCATTCGATTCAGACTCTTCAACTCCGGATTTAAATCCAAAATGGAGCTGGAATCTGTCTGCATCATCCAACGGTGTTGCTGTGAATTCATAAACCTTTGTGTTACTGAGGTTTATCATCATATCTTCAGCAATATCTTCAAGATAAATATCAGTACCTTCTGCAAAACTCTCAACATCATTAGCCGTTATTGTATATGTTCCTTCTGCTCCAACTACGAAATTAACAGGAACAATAACCTCTTCAGATACAGGAAGAATGTCCATTGAAAGGTTGTAATCACCCTCAATAGCATACATCTGCGGAGCATCAATATTTCCTGGAATTTTGTATGCATCAAATTCGCTATCAAAGCTTTCTGTAGCCATATGATTGAAACCTACAACCATTCTGTCACCATATCCGTTTCCACTAACAGCAAGATTCAGAACATTTGCCTTTGAATCTGAGCTCTTATAGAAATTCTTTGTTGTATGAACTCTTTCGCTTTGTGGAATTGTAATCAAAGGTGAAGCAGCATTTGCTTTAACCCAGAATCCTTGTGCAGGAGGAATTTCTCCATTACCCATAGATCCTAGACTTGTATTTGAGTTCCAGTTATAATACTGGCCATCATCACCATTATAAACATAAACGGTAGCATCAATATTTGTTCTTGTCCAGTTACTGTTCCATTCAATAGCAGATGGATAAGGATTACCAAGAAGATTCCAGCCATCACCAGTACCAGCTCCTGGCGTATATGTTAAAGCCGGTGGAGTTACGTCACCAGTATTAAAGGTTCCTGGGTAGGTAACAACTGTTGGCCCTGTTAACCAACTTGCTGCCCAATCGGCAAATCCCTGTCCTGGTGTCAGAGTATGATTCACTGAAGTTATATAGTGCCACGAACTGTCGGTTTCTGTAAAATATTTAAGATAAATATTGAGATATACACTACTTGTGGCATTTGTAACAGGTGAAGATATCAGATGCCAGGTGTCATCAGTAAGATAAGTCTGATATGCTGACTTAGTTACATCATAGTTCAGTGTTCCGTTGTCAATTATTGATGAATTACCAGCTGCATCTGATTCAAGAATAAGTTCATTCAATACAACCAAACTTTTTCCTGTTGGAATTGTAAGATATGTACTCGGCTTTAGAACCAGACTTTTTACATTTGCATTTGCACCAGTATTTACTTCAGGGTAATATGTCCGGCCTTCTGACAATACAATATCATCTGTAACCGAAGGAATAATACCTCCACTCCAGTTTCCTGCATTACCCCAGTCGTTACTTATATTTCCAACCCATTTAACTCTATCATCATCAATACATAAAGTGAATGAGCCGCGATAATATGAATAGTTATTATCAACTGAGATGTAATACCAGTTACTTTCGGTTAAACCGGTTGCCTGAATAGTTACGTTATCATCATTTCCGACATATCTGTTACAAGCAATCTCTGTAATTCCATCAGATTCCCATAATGCAACATTTATCCTGCGAATAGTACCAAATGATCCGCCTCTCAGGACTGTAATTGTAGCTTTACCTGTTCCTGTTGCCTGGAATTTGAACCATCTGTTGTAATTTGGAGATGTGTTCCAACAGGAAGCAGCATTTTTATCAGATGTTGCACCATAAGTTGAATATTCTGCATCTGCACTACACCATTCTACAAGCGAAGGTATCTCAATAGCACCTTCGTAGAAGTCATAATCTACTGTAGTTTCCATACATAATGAGAAACTACCCCTATAATATGAGTAGTTATTATCAACCGATACATAATACCAGTCTCCTACTGTTAGATTTAAATATTGTAGCTCAACATTATCATTATCTCCGATGTAGCGTTTACAAACTACTTCTGTTGTTCCATCATCTTCCCATATGGCAGCATTGATTCTACGGATATTTCCGAACTGGTTTGAAGGCCCGCCACGTTTAACAGTCATCTTGATAATCGGGTCAGTAGCCTGGAATTTGAACCATCTGTTATAATTTGGAGCTGTGTTCCAACAGGAAGCAGCAACTTTATCAGATGTTGCACCATAAGTTGAATACTCAGCATCTGCACTGCACCACCCGTCAGTATGAGGAATAGTAATAGCACCTTCGTAGAAGTCATAGTCCACAGTAGTTTCCATACAAAGAGTAAAGCTACCTCTATAATATGAGTAATTATTATCAACCGATACATAATACCAGTCGCCTACTGTTAGATTTAAATATTGTAGCTCAACATTATCATTATTTC
>JAUVIX010000239.1 GCA_030592565.1 Chlorobiota bacterium | reverse complement strand
AGTTTTTTATATATCAGCATGGCTATGTCGCTCGGAATATTTATCTCAACAGTGTCGAAGACTCAGCAAAGTGCTATGTTCATCTCACTTTTTGCTTTGATGTTGCCAACAATACTTCTTTCGGGTTTTATTTTCCCAATTGAAAATATGCCTGCTGTTTTACAGTGGTTAAGTGCAATTATGCCTCCCCGCTGGTTTATTGTGATTATTAAAAATATTATGCTTAAAGGAACCGGTTTTGCTTATGTGTGGAAAGAAACTTTAATTTTATTTGCAATTATGATAGTATTTATAGTGTTAAGTATCAAGAAGTTTAAAATCAGACTTGAGTGATTGATTCTAAATAATTTACACACTTTTTCCGCTTAAGCTATGCTGCTGCAAAGGCGGAGAAGCAATAAGGGTAGATTCAAGCGTTATAGAATGAAGACAATCTTAATTATAATACAGAAGGAGTTCATCCAGATATTCAGGAACAGGACCATGTTGCCTATAATATTTGTTTTGCCTGTTATTCAGTTAATTATTCTTGTAAACGCAGCAACACTTGAGATGAAGCATATTGAGATGGTTGTGGTTGATAAGGATTTATCATCAGCATCGCGCGAACTTACCGGTAAATTCAAAGGCTCTCCGTTTTTTACTATTCTCGGAAATACAACCTCAATGCCCCAGGCAGAAGATATGCTTAAAAACGGTAAAGCAGATATAATTCTGCAAATACCGCAAAATTTTGAGAAAAATCTATTTTCCGATGGAAAGGTTAAAGTGCAATTACTGATAAATGCAATTAATGCCACTGCAGCAGGCTTGACATATGCATATTCAACCAATATAATCGCCGATTTTAACCGCAATATAATCGCTGAAAATATAAGCCATATTAAGATGAGCTTTCCTAAATCGGTTGATGTTGAATATTCTTACTGGTATAATCCGGAACTCAATTATAAAATATTTATGCTTCCCGGTATCCTTGTGATTCTTGTTACAATTATAGGAATGTTTCTTTCTTCAATGAATATTGTCAGAGAAAAAGAGATGGGCACCATCGAGCAGATTAATGTTACTCCCATTCGTAAATATCAGTTTATCATAGGCAAGATGGTTCCTTTTTGGATAATTGCACTGTTTGAATTGGGTTTCGGGTTAATCATTGGCTGGTTGTTTTATGATGTGCGCGTGGAAGGCAGTTTCCTGGTATTATTTTCATTCACAGCCGTTTATCTGCTTGCTATTATGGGTCTGGGGCTTTTTGTCTCTACTATCTACACAACACAGCAGCAGGTAGTGTTTATCAATTATTTTTTGCTGCTCACATTTATTTTGATGAGTGGTATATTTACACCTGTTGAAAGTATGCCCGACTGGGCGGACACTGTAAACATTTTTAACCCATTTGCATACTTCATGCGCGTAATAAGAATGGTAATGCTAAAAGGTTCGGGATTTCAGGATATTGCCCATGAGTTTTACGCTATGAGTATCTATGCGGTTGTAACTCTGAGTTTAAGTGTGTGGAGATACAGGAAGACAACGTAGGTAATTTATTTAACCGCACAACCTTATTACCATATTTTACGACAAGTAAGGAGTTCTGATATCTGACATTTTTGTGAATTTTTGTCTCTTCCAATAAACAATATTATGTATTTTCGTTTCATCCAATAAACAATAATTCATATTTTTGTATTTTTTAATAAACATTTTTGTATTTTTGTCGTTCAATTAATTATGTATTTATGGACAAATTAAAGGAAAACCATATAAGGCTTGTCGAAGAAACTCCTGTTGCATTCGGCAGATGTTATCTTGACAAATTACCATGGGATGACAGGTTACTTGGTTTAAAAGGGTTCAGAGGTGTCGGCAAAACCACTTTGATGTTACAATATATCAAAAAGCATTACGGACTTTCCGAAAAAGCATTATATATTTCGCTTGATGATCTTTTTTTTACTGAAAACAGACTGACCGACTTCGCCGAAGATTTTATTGCACTTGGGGGAGAGCATTTGTTCATTGACGAAGTACATAAATATCCCAGTTGGTCTGTTGAGTTAAAAAATATCTATGATTCATATAAAAATCTGAAAATAACTTTTTCGGGTTCATCACTTTTGGAAATTATCAATTCAAGAGTTGACCTGAGCAGAAGGGCTTTAGTGTTCCTGATTCAGGGTTTATCTTTTAGAGAATATCTGAACTTCCGGTTTAGGATGGATTTTCCGGTTTACGATTTGGAGGAAATCCTGAAAAATCACACGGGAATAGCCTTAAGCATTTCAAAAAAGATAAAACCGCTAAAATATTTCAACGACTATTTAAGAAACGGCTATTTCCCGTTTTTTAACGAAACCGTAGAATGGTATCACAAGAGACTTCAGGAAGTATTTAATATGATAATTGAATTTGAGTTGCCGGCATTAAGAGGGACAAATGTCTCTATTGTTCCCAAAATAAAACTGTTATTGTACATAATAGGCAATAGCGTACCTTTCAAGCCTAATATCTCAACACTTGCCGGTCGGATAGAATCAACACGGAAAACAGTTCTTGAATATATCAGCTACCTTAAAGAAGCAAGGATTTTAAATGCTGTTTATAAGGACTCACTTGGTCTAAGTCTTTTGAAAAAGCCTGATAAGCTCTTTCTTGAAAATACAAATTTTTCATATGCAATAAGCCATAATGAACCCAATACAGGCAATTTAAGGGAGACATTTTTTCTGAATCAATTAACTGAAAATCACTTGATTACAGAACCGGATAAGGGGGACTTTCTTGTTGATGACAAATACCTCTTCGAAATCGGAGGCAAAAATAAAAGCTTCTCTCAAATAGCCGGAAATGAAAACGGATATCTTGCCCTTGACGGATTGGAATTCAGTACAGGGAACAGAATACCGCTCTGGCTTTTCGGTTTTCTGTATTAATGTGGTATAATTATTCAAAAGTCAATAATTACATTCCCTGTAAAACGCCAACAACAGTATCCAGCATCTCCTCTGTAAAATCAAGATGAGTGACAAATCTGATAGTCTGAGGGCCAAAACCGACAGCAAGAATTCCTCTTTTCTCCAGCATTTTAAGAAATCTGGTGTCAGTATATTTATCATTTAGCTTGAAAATGATGATATTGGTTTCGACAGGAACAACCTCTTCAACAAAGTTGGTTTTTCCTAAATATTCACCTAATTCTTTTGCCCTTCTGTGGTCATCTTTTAGTCGGATAACGTTATTGTTAAGAGCATAAATACCAGCAGCAGCAAGGTATCCGGCCTGCCGCATTCCTCCTCCAAATTTTTTACGTACTCTTCTTGCTTTATAAATGAAATTCTTGTTACCCAAAAGTATTGAGCCTACAGGTGCTCCAAGACCCTTTGACAGGCAAATGGAGACTGAATCAAACAGTGCACCTATCTCAGCGGGTGTATCGCCTGTTTCTGTCAGAGCATTAAAAAGTCGCGCCCCGTCAAGATGAAAGCCAAGATCATTTTGTTTACAAACGCTGCTTATTTTTTCAATCTCTTTAATGTCATAACAACTGCCCCCGCCTTTATTTGCAGTATTCTCAACCGAAACCAGCCTGGTATTTGCATAGTGTTCATTATCAGGATTGATGCACTCAGCTACCTGATCAGCAGTTATCCTGCCACGGTCTCCATAAATAAGCCTGACCGAAGCCCCGGAGTTAAAAGCAATCCCGCCGCCTTCAAAATTGTAAATATGTGATGTAATATCGCAAATTGCCTCATCGCCGGGATTGACATGTACATTGATTCCAATCTGGTTTGCCATAGTTCCGGAAGGAGTAAAAACAGCCGCCTCCTTTCCAAACATTTTAGTAACTTTATCTTCAAGTTGTTTAACTGTCGGGTCATCTCCGAAAACATCATCACCAACCTTTGCTGAAAACATTGCCTCCAGCATTCCTTTTGTCGGCCTTGTAACTGTATCGCTACGTAAATCTATAAATTTATTTTTCATCCGCTAAATTTTTAAACCACAAATGTATGGAATTTTATAAATCATTGTGTCATCATCATTACAACAAATGAAGGAAATTTTGCACATATTATTATAAACAAGGAGCCGTCCTAAAAGTTGATCAAAGTATCATTTTGAGTGGAGTCGAAAAATGTATTATCCTGAAAATCAATTAGGTTTCGACTCCGCTCAACCTGACTTTTTGTGAGCTAAACACTTTTTGAACAGCTCTTATACGTTGGTGAAAACAAAGACAAACAAACAATAATATTGACTTTCGGATTAGGCCAACGCAAAAGCTAACACTGAAATCCGAAAGAGCCCGAAGTTAAATCTACAAAAAGACAGGATTAAAATTTTTTACTAAATTTGTAAACAAAACTATGAAATATCTGATATCATATTTGGTTATTTTTACTCTGTTGATCTTATCTGTTCAGGGACAATCCTTTTCGGATTTTGTTGAATATCTGAACGGATTACCTGCCCAGAATCGCCAGGCAAAGGTTGATAGTTTTATGACTGCAAATGAGCACTTCCCTCTGTATGAAAGTGATACAGTATGTAATTTCATTTATCAGGGCAACGTGCAGTCTGTCTCGATTCCAGGTGATGCCACAGGATGGGACCCATCGGTTTATACAATGTCAAAAATTGAAGAGACAGACCTTTGGTATTTCAGTAAAATATTTGCTTCTGACACGCGGCTCGATTATAAATTTGTTCTGAATGGAAGTAACTGGATACTCGATCCGAAAAATCCGCTGACTGTTATGGGTGGTTACGGGCCCAATTCTGAACTTGCAATGCCTTTGTATGTTCAGCCTCCCGAAATTCAGTATTATCCGAATATTCCACATGGAACACTTTTCGATACGACATTTTATTCCGCTCAACTTGGAAACTCCCGGCAGATAAAAGTATATCTGCCTCCCTTTTATGAGACTTCCGTTGATCATTATCCTGTAGTTTTATTTCACGACGGGCTGGATTACCTTGATCTTGCCTATACAAAAAATGTCCTTGATTATTTCAAGAGCAGCGATTGCAGCCGGCCTGTTATTGCAGTTTTTGTTCCACCGGTCAATCGCGAACCTGAATATGCTGGTGCTCAGATTGATGAGTTCACAGCTTTCATTGTTGATGATATAATTCCCTGGGTTGATAGTCGTTTCAGAGCAAAGACAGAGCCTGAAAACAGGCTTGTCCTCGGAGCTTCCAATGGTGGGAATATTTCGCTTTGGATCGGGATGAAGCATCCAGAAGTTTTCGGTAATGTGGCTGCATATTCCAGTAATATTATTGATGAAATTTTCACAACTTTTGCTGATGGTCCTTACCTTGATCTGAATTCATATATTGATATTGGCACTTATGATATTGATGTTCTGATTCCGATGGTGCACAATTTCAGAGATATTTTGGAGGAGCGTGGTTATCTTTATGTATTTGAAGAATGGAACGACGGGCATAGCTGGGGAAACTGGCGTGCACACATTGATAACTCTCTCAATTATTTTTTTCCACCAGCCTGCGGGACAGGCGAAAACAGAAATGAAGGATTAGTTGATCTGAAACAAAATTATCCAAATCCGGCAGGAAAATACACAACAATTTTCTTTCGTGCTCCTGCCGGCTCAGAAGCCGAACTGATATTGTACGATCTGAAAGGAAGTATAATTAGTGTTTTGTGGAAGGGGAAAACCTCAAACAGAACAATATCGGTACCAGAAATCTAACAAGCGGAATTTATTTCTATAAGCTAAAGTTGGTAGGAAGGTTGCGGTGAGAAAGATGATTAAAACTTCGTAGGTTTCTTACTGTTTTAGTTTTGAAACTTCCAGAATTTTTCAATGGGAATGTAATCCACAGGATGGATTATCTACCGCTTCTTGCAGCCCCCGAAATCCGAAAGAGCCTAAGCTTTGTTAAGCCGGGAGTCGGGAATAAACTGACAAAACATAAAGTTCATAACTAAATTTTGTTAAAATCTGACAATTGGTGAGAATATATAAGCCATATTCCACACATTTTCCATCCTTAAACTAAACCGTTAACTTGAAAAAGCATACCGTAATTAGACTAATTGTAATTTATAATTATTTAAAATAGAGCTGTAACAGGTTGATATTCACCCCCCCCCCCCTAATATCAAATATGATGTATTTTTTAGTCACAAATT
>JAUVIX010000269.1 GCA_030592565.1 Chlorobiota bacterium | reverse complement strand
GCAATTACAGTTCCCCAGGCAACACCATCTGATTTCATCCCAAAACCATAAACAAAAATAAGATTTGCTCCTATGTTGATAATATTTATTGTAATTGCAATAAACATTGGAATTTTTGCATTCTGCATTCCAGTGAACCAACCTGACAGAGCTAAAATTCCCAGAGAGGCAGGTGCAGCATATATTCTAATATAATAGTATTCTCTTGCAAGAGTTTTTACTTCTGCTGAGCCATCCATAATATAAAAACTAAAAATATCTATCGGGTATTGAAGTAAAATTAATAACAACCCACCTATTATTGCAAAGAACATTGATCGACCAAACATCATTATCATTTCTGACTTATCCTTTTCGCCGTATGCCTGAGCAGTAAAACCGCTTGTCCCCATTCGCAGGAAGCTGAAGATTGCATAAATAAAATTAAATATCAATCCACCAAGGGCAATGGCCCCAATATAGACTGCCGACTCAAGATGCCCAAGAATAGCAAGATCAACCATCCCTAAAAGAGGAACGGTAATATTGCTGATTATGTTGGGTATCGCAAGCCTGAGTATCTGCCTGTCCATATTATCGAATTATGTTGCGAAAATAATAATTGTTCTTATTACCTGGGTTATTCTTAATGAACAAATGAAGATTTGGAAAACCTTTATGAAAAGTATAAAGATGATAATTTCATTATAATCGCATTTCCGGCAAATAATTTTTTGAGACAAGAGCCGGGAACAAATGAGGAGATAAAGCAATTCTGTACTGTGAATTATAGTGTTACTTTCCCGATGATGGCTAAGATATCAGTTAAGGGGAAAGATATTCATTCGGTTTATAAATGGTTGACGACCAAGGAGGAGAACGGTGTTATGGACTCGAAAATAGGCTGGAACTTCCAGAAATATATGATTGATGAAACCGGAGAACTTGTTGGCTTTGCCAAACCAAAAGAGAAACCATTTTCATCAAAGATTGTGAACTGGATTGAAGGAAAATAATTTTTTTACAGTTGCCAGTTAATAGGCTGAATGCCGTGCCTATACAAGTATTCGTTTGTCCGTGAGAAAGATTTACTTCCAAAAAAGCCACTGTGTGCTGAGAAAGGAGAAGGGTGTGGAGATTCAATTATAAAATGTTTGTCGGTATTGATCAGTTTTCTTTTTGCTCTTGCATAATTTCCCCAGAGGATAAAAACCAAATTTTCTCTATTATCCGAAAGTCTTTGGATTACAGAATCGGTAAACTGCTCCCAACCTCTATTTTGATGCGAACCTGCCTGGCCTGACCTTACGGTTAACGTTGCATTCAAAAGCAGAACTCCTTGTCTGGCCCACTTTTCAAGATTTCCGCTTTCAGGAATCGCGTATCCCAAATCATTTTGCAATTCTTTAAAGATATTTTGAAGTGAAGGCGGCTTTTTGATATTATCATTTACTGAGAAGCACAGTCCATTTGCCTGCCCTGCGCCATGATATGGGTCTTGCCCCAATATTACAACCTTAACATTATCAAAAGGTGTATAGTTAAAAGCGGCAAAAATATCCGAAGCCGGAGGATAAATAATAAATTTCTGCTTTTCAAAAACTAAAAACTCCTTTAGCTTAAAAAAATATCCAGAATCAAATTCTTCAGAAAGCTCTCTTTTCCAGGATGTTTCAATAACCGGTTTTACTTTTTCCATTGTTACAATAAATTAATATACAAAATATGGCAAACGTTTTGCAATATGCACTAACAAAATTAAGTTTTATACAAAACCACAGCGTATAAAAAAATATTTATCTTTGTCGAACGTAATTAAATTAATATGAAAAAATTTGTCCTCATACTACTAACAGCAATAACACTTGGTTTAATTGTTGAATCATGCAGATCTCCCCAAAGTTGCCCGGCTTATGGCGAAGCCAGAAAATTTCAGATAGAACAAAGGCATTAAACCTTTGCTCAAGAATATTTTTCTCAAATAATAAAGTTGTCAACTTGGGTTGATTAAAAAATAAATAGTATTTTTATGCGCTATTTGTTTTTTTATTTAATAGAATATGCATTCTCAATTCAAGATACTATTTGTTCTAATTCTTTTGTTCAGCGCAACAGTTGGTTATACTCAAAAAGCTGAATCAATTGATGCAACAAAAAACATCCTGTTATTAAAGGAGACGAGTGGCGGTATTATCCTTCACTCACAAGGCTGGGGCCTAAAATTCAGTAAGGGATACAACAAAACCGCATTCAAAAAGAGAATTCTTTCTTTTGATATCGTTGAAATTAAATCGTTGAAACAAATCAGAACAATTAACCCTTATTTCCCAAATTCCAGAAGTTATTTTTATGGTAAGCTCAATTCCTTTTTCGTTATAAGGGCTAGTTATGGAATTCACCGCCTGTTAAACCGCAAACCATACTGGGGTGGCGTTGAAGTGAGATTTGTTTATATGGGAGGCTTTTCTCTGGGCCTCGCAAAACCTGTTTATCTCTACATCCTTAATGCTAATAGTATTGATTTTATTTACACCAGAACAATTGAAAAGTACGACCCCAGCGAACATTTCTACGACAATATCTACGGCAGAGGACCCTTCACAAAAGGTTTTAGTAATATGAGTGTCTATCCTGGACTGCACGCTAAAATAGGCCTTGATTTTGAATACGGGTCATACAGTACAAAAGTCAAATCTCTTGAGATAGGTGCAGAAATTGACATATTTCCAAATCCGGTACCAATAATGGCATTTAATGAACCAAATTATTTTTTTCTCACCTTCTATATAAATTTCAATTTCGGAAAGAGGTACAACTAAAAAAAGAGCCGCTATTAAAAGACAGCGGCTCTTAATAAATTATATTTTATTCTGACTTATTTATCAATTATCAAT
The DNA here is from genome assembly GCA_030592565.1 of Chlorobiota bacterium. Classification (GTDB taxonomy): domain Bacteria; phylum Bacteroidota; class Bacteroidia; order Bacteroidales; family JAADJA01; genus JAADJA01. The sequence continues at coordinate 2,558 of JAUVIX010000269.1, read as the reverse complement.
TTTCGGCTAAATATATTTCCGTTACTTTCGAGCTGAAGGATATAAACGCCATTTTCAATATTGCGAACATTAATCTTCCTGGTATTGGCTCCCTGCTCAAAAATAAAATTATCACTGATGATTTCCTTTCCAAGAAGATTCAAAACTATAATATCTACATCCACCCTCTCTACAGTCTGAATAGCAATGCTAAATTCATCTTTTGCAGGATTTGGGAAAACACTTACAGTATTCTCTGCCAAATAATCATCCACACCCTGCTCAGGTTCTGTAAGGAAATGGCGTACTTCGCTCCATCCGGTTGTATCACCATCGTGGAAAGCCTTGACCCTCCAGTAATAAGTCATACCTTTTTCCAAAGGATATATAACATTACAACTTGTTGTCGGAGCATCAACAATAACCGGTTCTGCATTTTCAAAGCCATCAGACAAATCATATTCAACAACATAACCATCAGTCCCTGTCTGACCTTCCCAAGTAAAAAAGGGTGAAGTACCTGTTGTATCGCCATTATTAGGGCTAACAAGATTAACTGTATTAATTGTAGTAAAACTCCAAACCTCCGACCAATTGGTTGTATCTTTAGTATGTGCTGCTTTAACTCGCCAGTAATAAGTTGAATCATACATTAAACCCTGGGCACTGGCCTGATTTACATCAGAAAAAGAAATCCAGGGAATTGAAAAATTCGAATCGCGACATACTTCATAAATGTATATATGTGTACCGGAGACCTTCTGCCATTTCAATAATACACCAAGCATGTTATCTGATGAATTATTTGCCGGTTCAGTTAAGGTAACTTTATCAATAGTGGAGAAATATCTTGCTTCTGACCATTCAGAAGTGTCGAGATCATGCCTTGCCCTGACTCTCCAAAAGTATTTTGTGTCGAAAAAAAGTTGACTCATTGCAACTTTTGTAACATCAATGGTTGTAGTATGAATTTGTGCTGCAGGGCTGTTAAATGCATTACCGGTCCACGAAACAACTGTTCCATCTTCACCTACAAGCCATACATTATCTTCATCCAGCATAAAAACAGAATATAGATCTTTTTTTGTTCCGCTTGTCATTGGAGACCAGGAAGAGCCATTAAATAAGGCATAATATCCACTATTTCCAACTGCCATTCCCATATTTTCATTAAGCATATATAGTGATTCCAAATCAAAATCCACATCGCTTACTACTTCTGTCCATTCAGCACCATCATAATGAAGAATTGGTCTGTGTTGAAAATATGAAGATTCTTCACCAACGGCCCAACCATTTGAAGCGTCAGTAAAGAATACATCTGAAAGATTATTTGTTGAAGGAGAAGTTACTTTAGTCCACTCTGTTCCATCATAATGAATGATTGTTCCGCTTTTCCCAACTGCCCAAACATCATTGGCACTTACAGCAAAAACACCTTTTAAGTCTTTTGTAGTCGGGCTTTCCTGTAAAACATATCCTGATGCATCTGCGTAAAGAATTGTTCCGCTATTCCCAACTACCCAGATATTATTTGCATCAACAGCAGAAACTGCAGAAAGACTTTTATCGGTAGGTACATCTGCAACCACTTCCCAGACACCAGCTGTATATGAAATAACTCTACCATATTCTCCAACCGCAATACCAAAAATGTTTGAGAACATATAAATATCATACAAATGCCAGTTATCAGGAGTTGTTTCTACATTCCATGTTAAACCATCATAATGAATAATTACTCCATCATCACCAACAGCATATCCATTATTTGCATCAAGAAAGTAAACAGAATTCAAATCAATGGCAACAGGAACCTGGTTATCAACACTCCAGAAAAATGATGTATCAACCTGGCAATCAACATATGTAAATCCGGAAAAAGGTGTTCCATAATACCCTCCGGAATACTTGAACCATTTTAGTTTTACATTTGGATATTCTCCGGAACTACCATTATCTGGATCATTAAGTACCATACTATTCATAACAGTGAATTTAAAAACTGAAGACCACTCGGAAGTTCCTGTATTATCAGTTGCCCTGACTTTCCAAAAGTATGACTTACTAAAAAACAATTCTTCAGTTTCTAAAGAGGTAACGCTAACATTGAATATCTCCGGATTTGGGAAAGAGGAATCATTGTCCAGCTGTACTTCATAACTAACCTCTCCAACTCCGGATACCGGGTTCCAGTCGAGAAGAACATCGGGCATTTGGAAAACTGCACTATCTACAGGTGCAACCAAAACAGGTATATTGATTTTAGTTTGAGCAAACAAACTTATCGAAACAATTGTAATTATTAATGTATAAAGTAATTTTTTCATCTTGATATATTTCCCAACTCTCCTCTCCTGTTGCAGGATCGGTAATAGTAATTGTATGAGAAGATAAAAAAAGAGCCGCTATTTATTAATAGCAGCTCTTCTGAATTTTTATTCGAATTTAGCAAATGATGCTTGTTAATAACACCTACTTTTCAATCATCAACTTTCGGCTATATAAATGTTCATTGCTCTCAAGCTGGAGGATATAAACACCATTGGTAAGATTAGTAACATCAATTTTCCTGATAT
>JAUVIX010000150.1 GCA_030592565.1 Chlorobiota bacterium | reverse complement strand
TGCTTTAGGCTCCTCTTTCACTTCAACTTTTTCTTCTTTTTTGGCTTCAGGTTCGGCTTTTGTTTCTTCCTGATTTTCAGCTTTTGGAGCTTCTGTTTTAACCTCTTCGGTTGCTTTGGCAGCCTGCTCCTGGTTTTTGTCTTTAATTTCTTCTGACATTAAAATAAAATGTTGTATCCGGTTATCAATAGTTCCTCCCCGATTACAGGAATCCGTTGATAATCACGGAAATGATTAATAATCCGTTAAAAATCGGGGGTGCAAAAGTACTATATTATTTTTAATTTAAAAATCTTAACAGATTTATTTTTTGGAAATTGTTGATTTTGTGGCCATTTTAATTACAGAGTCAGAAAAGTCTTATTGGCTTTTGCTTTTCTATAATTAATTATCTCACGATTTAATTGGTTAACATATTGTGAGTATATAAACGATCTGAAAATATTCTTATCTCCCATATTTCTTGTCTGCTCCAACGCTTCATAATATTCTTTCTTATTTTCACTTTGTAAAATCAGTCGTGGCATATCAAAACCAAATAACACCGCATTCATAAGAATTCTTGCTGTACGGCCATTTCCATCACTGAAAGGATGAATGCTTACAAAGTCAAAATGCAGATCAGATGCAATATTTAAAATATCCAGACCGGTTTTTTTATTCTTTATCTTTTTGTTAAAAGAATCGCAAAGACCGGCTATCAACTGCTTCACTTTTTTATGATCAGGGAAATATCTAGTCCCAACTGAAACTGATGTCAACCTGAACTCTCCCCTGGATTCATCATAATTTCCAAGTGCAGTATTAACAACCTTTCCGGTATTTTTCATAACGACAGAATTAACCTTTCTGATAAAATCTTCACTCAATCCCCACAATTTCCTGAACTCATTAAGAGCAAATTCGTATGCTTTCGCATGATCAATGTTCATAAGGTTGTCAACCATTGACTTAGGTGCGCCAATATTGTCATTCAGCAAACTGTAAACCTCTTCATAAGTAAGAGAGCTGCCTTCAATGCTAGTAGAATGAAAAGTAAAGGAAACAAGCTCTTCCCGCTTGATCTGTTCACTGACAAATAAGTCCTCCTTTTTATAGGATTTGAGAAGCTTATTTAATTCTAATTCATCCATTTTGCAAATACTTTTAATGCAAAGGTAGCAAATATTGGAAAACTATTTAAAATATTTCAGCTCTGCCTTTTCCCCGTCAAAAACCACATAGGAAAAGTTTGTGATCCAGTCGCCGATGCTGAAATATTTTGCTTTACCATTGATATCTTCAATGTTGGGTTTATGGATATGACCAAATATGAAGTAGTCGATATCTTCGCCTTTTTCAATCATCGACCTGCAAAAACCTGAAATTCTTTCGATACCAGCACGGTTGACCTCTTCAAGACCTTTGTTCACATTTGCAACACGCGATTTATCTGTCCAGTAAAGGCCCATTGCAGTACCAATATCAGGATGCACCCATCTGAAAAGCCATTGATTGAATCTGTTACGGAATACCTTTTTCAAAAATTTATAGCCATTATCACCTTTACCCAGCCCATCGCCATGTCCAAGAAAAAAAGTTTTATTGCCAATCTCCTTTACAAGTGTGTCAGGATAAATTTTTATATTCAACTCCTTTTCAAAATAGTCGAAAGCCCACACATCGTGATTACCACGGAAAAAATAAACCGGTATTCCAGCGTCCGTTATTTCCGCCAGCTTCCCAAACAGGCGGACATATCCCTTTTGGATTACGGTTTTGTATTCAAACCAAAACTCAAACAGGTCGCCCATAAGATATATCTCTGCCGCATCTTCTTTGATTTCGTCAAGCCATTTAATAAACAGGTGTTCACGTTCGAGACTCTTCTCTTTTGAGGGGACTCCAAAATGATTGTCGGATGAAAAATAAATTTTTTTACCGGGTGCTAATTCACTCAAAACTATCTAATTTAGTATAATTCCTTTAATTTTTCAATTATCTTATTCAAATCCTTATCCTTATAAAGGATATCTCTTTTATTGTCAACGATATAATAGAACGGTAATTCGCTGGACAGATTATAAGCTTTCATTACAGGCGAATTTAAAGCGAGCAAGTCGCTTCCCTGAATCCAGGGCAGCTTATCAAGTTTAATGGCACCTATCCACACCTTTTTGTTTTCATCAAGCGATACTCCGAAAATCTCTATTTTGTATTTTCTGAACTCATTATACAGCGAAACAAGGGTTTTGTTATCCTGCCTCGATTTGGCATTCCAACCAGCCCAGAAATATATCACCACATAATCATTTCCATTGAAGCCGATATCTCTCAGCGACACAAAATTGTCGGCCGTATCTTTCATTACTATATTGGGAGCTTTCATCCCGATTTGCATTTTTTTTTCAGCCTCAAACCTGTCGAATTTCCTTAGCCGTATTTTCTCCACCCTCTCGTGATTATCGAGTGCATGGTCATTGTCAGGGTATCTGATCATCAATGCACTGTCGAGCTTATGAAAATATTCAAAGTCTTCATCTTCATCCAGAACTTCAGCTCTTCCAAGTTTGCGATTCACGACCAGAAGTGTGGCGAGCGAAGAGGGATGCTCCTCAATAAATTCCCGGACATATATTTTCTGATTGTCAACAATCACTTGATATATCGAGTCAAGCTGCCTTTTAACATCAAGAAAATCCGGCTGATACTGCTCCCTGGTAAAAACTTCGTAAAGTGAATCGATTCTTGCTTTTTGTATGCTCATAAACATCTCAAAATCAAGTAACAATATCGAGCCTGGTGAGCCTGTGACCGAATATCCGTTTAGAAACACTACACTGTCGGAATCCACCTCCACCTTTTCACCCCTGTTTAGTTGCAAAACAAGATAACTATCATCCTTTGTTGTTTTCACCAGGTAAAAACCATCCTGTTTTTGTTTCAGCCTGAACTTAAAATCACCTCTGTCATTTGCTTTTATCGAGTCGAGCATAATAACATCATGAACTTTGATCTCTTCAAGATAGACATACTCTTCAGGATGAGCCGAAAACTCACCTGTAATAACAGTTACGGTTCCGTCTTCAGTCCTGCTACATGAAAAAACCAAAATCAATAAACTAAAAAATATTTGCTTTACCTTAACCATCCTGCCATTAAACCATTTACATTATTATTCTAATAAACTTTTTCAAAAAATTATTGCAAAATTAGATTAAAATTCATTAACTTTGGGGACATATTAAAAAATCCATTTTAATATTACCAAAGTATGAAAACAAAATTTTATTTTCTCGGTGTTCTGTTTACATTTTCAACAATAGCAGTTTTTGCTCAATGGAAATATAATAATCCTTACCCTGCCGAAGCATTTTTACAGGGAATTAATTTTTCCGGAAATAGCCTTGGGATTGCAGTTGGGGATGGAAAAATCTTGCGAACAGAAAACGGGGGTGAGGATTGGAAAGAAATTTTTCTTGATAAAAATCTATATAAACAGTCGAAAGTTTTTTTAATGTCAGTCTTTTTTGCCGATTATCAAAATGTTTGGATAGTTGGAGACAGTGGACTGATTTTGCATTCGTCAAACTCAGGTCTTGAATGGGTAGTTCAAAACAGTGATATAGAAGATATGTTATTTTCCGTTTTTTTTATTGATGAAAATACCGGATGGGCGACCGGCATAAATAAAGCAATTATCAAATCAACGGATGGTGGGAATACCTGGACAACAAAATTTTCGGGTAATAACGGCTATTTGAAGGATATTACTTTTATTGATGAAAACATAGGTTGGGCATGTGGTTCCGAAGGAATCATCTTTCACACAACAGATGGGGGTGAAACCTGGGCGCAACAACAAAGCGGATTATCCTCAACGATCAATTCTATTAATTTTGTTGATGAGAATACAGGCTTTGCAACTGGGTACGAATCAATTTTGATAAAAACTGAAAACGGTGGAAATACCTGGACGAACATCCATTCTTTTACGGAAGCAGTTACTGATGCATATTTTGTTGATAATAACACCGGATACCTAGCCTGTATCAATGGTGAAATTTTAACGACAACTGACGGCGGACAAACGTGGACAACAGTTGCCCTTAATGATAATGCTTTGATTTATACTATTAACGGGGAGGGAAATAGTGTTTTTGTTGCCGGCAGCGTTAATTACGGAGATGGATGCAACGGCGCATATATCAGTCGCAGCAACGATGGAGGAGCATTATGGCAAGAACAAAATTACAGCCGCCTGAAACCTTATGGCACAGGATATTCCATTTTCTCAACAAATTTTTTGGATGACAGTACAGGTTGGATTTTTGCCCTTGAAAGTGAAACTCTTAATGTTGGTGTTTTTCAGACTATTAATGGCGGCAAAAATTGGAATATAAAAACATCCGACCCTACATTGTTCTACTTTTACGATACCGATTTCGCAAATTCAACCGACGGATGGGGGTGCAATGGCTGGATATATCACACTGATGATGCGGGTGCGACCTGGAATGTGCAATATGATCCTCCTCCGATACCGGATGAACTCTATGCTATTCATATGATTAATGAGTCAACCGGATGGTGTGTAGGAAAAACAGGAAAAGTGGTAAAAACGACAGACGGGAGTACCTGGGAAACCCATAGCATTGGGAAAAGCAATGACCTATATGATGTTTATTTTCTTACTTCTCAATCAGGTTGGATTGTAGGTGAAAGCGGATTGATACTTAAAACTACTGATGCAGGAGAAACCTGGGCTCAACAGCAAAGTAACACCACCGAAACTCTAAAGAGCATTGATCTTTTCAACGAGTATTCAGGCTGGGCTGCCGGCGAAAACGGGGTAATACTGCATACAACCGACGGTGGTGAGACCTGGACACAACAAAACAGCGGTTTCACAGAGGAAGTTAATAAAATTGTTGCTATTAGTGATTGGACATCCTGGTTAATTACTACATCCCCGTCAAAAATATATAGTACAAGTGATGGAGGATTTATATGGACTGAATATTACAGAAATTTCGGATCAACACTTTCCGATATTACTTTCACTAATCCTGATAACGGTTGGATCGTCGGAAATGGCGGATTGATATTGCATACTGATAATTGCGGAGGAATAGTCGGTGTGGATAACTTTTCGCATACTGATAAAAATTCGGTCATTACCAACTTCCCCAATCCTTTTACGGCAAAAACAACAATTTCGTGTAATGTTAAATTTCCGGGAATTATTAAAGTTGAAATTTTAAATGCTTCAGGTCAGCAAATCACAACTCTCAGAAACACATTTCAATTGGCGGGAGAATTTAGTGTTGAATGGGATGCATCCGGCCGGCCTGCGGGAGTTTACTTTTGCAAAATTTCCAGAATAACCGGTTCTAAGATTATAAAACTCGTAAAAACGAAGGAGTAGCAGGAGGCTAATCAGGGTCTGCTTCCGGTTCTTTAAATCTCGTTCGGGTTGAAACCCTGTCATATGAACAGCCAACCGGCTTTGACTGCTTCATAGGTCATAGTAATCTGAAAGTTGATATCTCCGGCATTCTCCCTTCCAACTTTTATAGAATAATTTACAATGGCTTTATATATTATCTTTGGCATTGAACAATAAAGACATTTTGTTGTTTTGATATTTATTGAATTATTAACAAACATTATTTATAATTATGAAAAAGTTAACTTTAACAATTTTCTCATTACTCCTGATAGCTGGGTTTTTAGCGATATCAACCGGATTCAAAACAAAAGCAATTCAAAATGAAGTTAGTCCCGAAGGGCTGCTGACAATACCTGACAGCGTAAATACAGTTTTACAGAACAAATGTTTCGACTGTCACAATTCCGACTCCGAATCAATGAAAGCAAAAATGAAACTTAAGCTTGATAAACTGCCAACACTTTCTAAACGCAAATTAGTTTCAAAGCTGGATGCAATTGCCGAGTCTGTTGAAGAGAAGGATATGCCGCCAGAAAAATTCTTGGAGAAGTATCCTGAACATGCTCTGACTGATGCTGAGTCGAAAATACTGATAGACTGGGCAAACGGAACAGCAGATGCTCTAATGAAATAAGGTACAAGGGTGAAGACAAGCTATTATTTCGTCTGATAAAAAAGCAAAATATGAAACGTATAATTTTGATTATAGTTGTTTTGGTCATAGTAATCATACAGTTTATTCCCTCTGGCAGACCGGATAATAATCCCGTTCCCGGGAAAGATTTGCTTGAAGTTGTTGAGGCACCTGATGAAATTACCACTTTGCTGAAGTCAGCCTGCTATGACTGTCATTCGCAACAGGTTATTTATCCCTGGTATTCATATGTTGCACCTGTTTCATTTCTTGTATCCCGCGATGTGAGAGTGGGACGTGAGCATTTGGATTTTGGATTCTGGGGCGATTTAAGCAAGCGCAAACAGATCAAAGCCCTGGATGAAATTTCAGAAGCGGTGGAAGCCGGCGATATGCCAATGAAAATATATCCGATAATGCATCCTGATGCTAAACTAACCGATGCTCAGCGACAGCAAATTATTGACTGGTGTGAAATTTCTGCTGACGAGTTATTCGAATAAAGGGATATATCATCATAACAGGCTCAAAACAATCCTTCTAAAATAGCGGGGATGGTGAGCCCATCTTCATTTGTCTTACCCCATTCATTTTGAAGAGTATTTTTAACAGCTGTTTCATTATGGGGTACGCCTTTTAAAAAATTCTCGATTTTTGCAGCCAGTTTTACGTTAATTCTCTCCCCCGTTATTTTTAAATATCCTATTATTCCGTTTTTAACTTCAAGTTTAAAATGAACTAAACCCTTTTTGGTATTTACACTGTTTTGTAAAGAGTATTTCGGAGAATAGCTGTAGTTCCAATTCCAGGTTGAATACTTTTCAGTTACCAGCTTTCCTATTTCTAAAATATCTTTCTCAGTAAAAGAGTAGAAAGCCGATGTTCTATCCTTCTTAAAAATAAAATCAATTATTTGCTCTTTAAATCCCTGTAGGGAAACCTCTGTTTTTAAAAAATCAGAAATATTAAAAACCTTGCTCCTGTTCGATTTCACAGCCCTATCCTCAAACTTTCCTTCTTTTATATTTATCGCCCGGTTCAGGTAACTCAGGTCGGATGAAAAAAGAAGCGTCCCATGATGCAAAACCCGGTTTTTGAATACGTGTTCCGCATTGCCCGATATCTTAAGCCCATTGACTCTAAGGTCATTTTTACCTTCAAATTTTGCAGGAACACCCATCTCATTCAGCACTTCAACAATTGGGTCAGTAAATTTTTTAAAATCGACCAACTTGCCCTTCTCACCATTTTTAATAAATGAAAAATTCAGGTTACCCAAATCATGAAAAACAGCACCTCCGCCTGATATTCTACGGACAACAGGTATTTTATTTTCCTTAACAAATTGATAATTTATTTCGGCAAGTGTATTTTGATGCTTCCCGACAATAATGGATGTTTCGTTTTGCCACAACATAAAAACATCATCGGCAATTGCTTTCAAAATATACTCCTCAGCAGCAATATTAAAAAACGGATTGGTATGAGGGCGACGGATTATCAACATAAGTGCAAAAATAACAAATAACAATTGTCAAATAAATAACAAAACCCAATATCAAAAATTCAAATTTTTAATAGCAAAGTAAGGTACAATTTGAAATTTCTGGCTTATTCAGGTAGTAGGAATATAAAAGCTATGTAAGATTTACTTTCCCCTGTTTACCCATGCCAGAGATTAAAAAGAGCCTCCTGCCGGACTTGAACCGGCGACCTGCTCATTACGAGTGAGCCGCTCTACCAACTGAGCTAAAGAGGCATTAGATTGAAAGTCTTTTCATTTGTCGGGGTGAGAGGATTCGAACCTCCGACCTCGTCGTCCCGGACGACGCACGCTAACCGGACTGCGCTACACCCCGAAATACAAATACCAATATCCAAATAACAAAAATATAATCATAAAAAGGGGCTGCAAAGGTAATCAATAGCAAATTATTTTATCAAAAAAAACTAAAAATATAATTTTTCCGAAAATAAAACAATAATGTTTTTTCCGATACTTCGGTAATGGTTTTCTTTTCGCGGCGGGCATTGTCAGTATCTATCCAGGGTGCAAAATCTTCAGGAGCTAGATCGGGGAAAGAAAGAACCAGGTTGGTGAGATCTCCCTTGGGATCGATAATAATGGCAGGGATTCCCTGCAAGGCTGCCTCTTCAAGTAACCCTACACATAGACCTGTCTTACCTGAACCGGTCATACCCGTAATAATGGCATGGGTAGTTAGATCGGGAGGGTCGTATGTTAAGCGATCGTTTGAGATCTCATTCTTCTTGAGATTAAATAACTTGCCAAGATAAAATTGCCCATCTTT
>JAUVIX010000243.1 GCA_030592565.1 Chlorobiota bacterium | reverse complement strand
TTGATTGTAATGTTATCTCTGTTCTGCTTTGGCAAAAGTAAGATAAAAGATTGTGGGTAATTAATAATCTGAAATAATTTATTTGGCGAACAATAAAAAAACCCCGCTATCTGGCGGGGTTTAAAAGTATGGGAAGTCCCATTAATATCTTTTTTCTTTGATCCTTGCTTTCTTACCACGTAATCCGCGAAGGTAGAAAATACGGGCACGACGTACAACGCCCCTTTTGTTTACTGTTATATCGTCAATAAAAGGTGAAGTAACAGGAAAGATTCTTTCAACTGCTATATTTCCTGAGATTTTTCTAACTGTAAAAGTTTCAGTGTTTCCACCTCCTCTTCTCTGTAAAACAACACCCTGGAAGTTCTGGATTCTCTCTTTATTTCCCTCTCTGATCTTATATTTCACGGTAATTGTGTCGCCCGCATTGAAATCAGGTAATTCATTTACTTCAACCTGATCTTCGACAAATTTCACTAATTCATTCTTGCTCATCGCTCTCTGTTTTATATAAGGTTACTGCTAAAAATGGGTGCAAATATACAGCTTTATTTTTTAACTGAACAAATTTGTTTAATATTTTTTTTGATGTTTGTAAAAGAGCTGTAAATCTGGCGTTTAGTGCATTCAGAAGTTGTGATTACTGTTGCCGAGTCGTTAAAATCTCAATGGTTCCATTATTACCGGATAGTCACGCGAGAAGTAAGAATTACTTTTTATGAGATGGATTTCGTCAAACTGGAAACGAAGTGTTATCTCATGTGCACCACCTGTTCCTGTCATATTTGATATTCCAACATCGTAGCTATACATAAGTTTAATCCTTGAATATTTATTGACCATTGGTATCTGAATACCAACAACAAACATCAATGACTGGACTTTATAGATTGCCGAATTCCTGTTTCTGTACCAGGCTCCTGCGTAAATAATGGATTTTTGTACGTTCATTCCAAGAGTGAAGTTACTGAAGGAATTTTGATACTCATATAATAATCCGGGATTGAACTTAAAGCCCTTTCGTGGGTTATTTCTTTGCAGGAATACAACATCAATATTTACATCGTATTTGCGTGGTACACGGATGTCAAGATTATAAAAAGACTCATTGGGCTTGAAAAGATGGTTGATGCCAATACCTAAAGTAGCAGTAATAAGGCGCTTTTCATATTTAATAAGTCCTCCGAGGTTAACATCAGGATATGAAATGCTTTGACTTGGCGAACCGGCAAAAGATGATCCCGGATATAAAAGTCCATGTCTGTCATCAAGCTGGTCGCTCCATATAAAATCACCCACATCTATTTGCTTCTGTACAAAAGCCACGGTAACCCCAACTTGTGTCACCCAGTGCCTCTGTAACCTGATTCTTGCAGAACCAAGCAATCCGATGAAATTAGTTTTGATCAGGCCATCACCTTCTTTATTTGAGTTGAAAATTATACCAAAACCTCCAAGTCCGGGTAAACCTCTTTCTGCAAAATCCATATTGAAGTTGTAAGTCTTAAGATCGTCACTGTACTTTGGCCATTGGTCACGATAAGTAAATCCTACCTTAAGTCCTTCATCCAACCCCGTATAGGCAGGGTTGTAATAGGTCATATTGTTGTAGTACTGCGAGTAATATGAATCCTGTGCTTTTGTCCCAAAGGCAATTGCCAATAAGAAGATAATCAATAATATGTACTTTGCTTCAAATCTCATAAATTCCCGACAAATATATAACATAATGTATTTGTTTCAGTTTTTACTTGAAAATAATAATATTGTTGCAAAAGCAAAGGCTATTTAATGAAAATGTTTAAAATGAGCTTTTTTTTGTTATTAGATATTTGATTATGCGCAGAATTATAAAAATAACAACAAGGAAGAAAATAATGGAAGCTCCCGAAGGTATATCTAAATAGTAAGAAGCTACAAGTCCGGTCAGAGAACCCCTTAGCCCGATCAGTATAGAATAAAAAAGTATTTTACGAAAATCCTTTACGAAAAGATTTGCAGAGCTTTGCGGGATTGTAAGTAATGAAATTATTAAAATAATACCTACTGCCTTAATGCTCAATACAATTGCAAGTGCAACAAACCCCATTAAAATATAATTGAAAAGTTCAACAGGGATATTTCTTGTTTTCAGATATTGCTCATCGAAAGCAGTAAACAGAATTGTTTTGTAGAAAATACTGAAGAATAGAGAAATGGCAATTGTTATGGCAAGCATCATAATTAAATCAATATGTGAAACCGTAAGGATGCTTCCGAAAAGGTAACTCATCAGGTTTGGTGCATATCCGGGTGTGATAAAAATAAAGATTATCCCGATTGCCATCCCAAACGACCATAAAATTGCGATTGCCGAGTCTTCGCGGACATCAGTTCGTTTCGACATAAATTCTATTATCCATGCTGCAAGAAGACTGAAAACAGTTGCTCCAAGAAGCGGATTGAATCCAAGATAATACCCCAGCCCGATTCCGCCAAAGGAGGTGTGTGTAATACCTCCACTGATAAATACAATGCGCTTCGACACAATATATGTCCCGATTATTCCACAGGTTATGCTCGTCAGTACTGCCGCAATAATGGCATTGACAAAAAAATCATATTGCAAAAGTTCAATCATCGTTTATTATTTACCTAATTATCATGACTTTCAAGCACAGTATGCGGAACATGCCCGTGAGTAATAAGTTGAATTGGGCATTTGTACAAATCAAGCTGTTCCTGACTGATTATGTTTGATTTATGATAATGTACTTTTTTGTTTACACAAGCTATTGTCTTGACAAAGGATGAAATGGTTCCTATGTCGTGTGAAACAACTATAATAGCCATTTTCTCATTAAGTTTCTTTAGTATTTCGTAAAGTTCGCTTTCAAATTTGTTGTCAACATAAGTATTAGGCTCATCAAGGATAAGTAGCTCCGGGTCTGAGATGATAGCACGGCAAAGGAAAACGCGTTGCATCTGTCCCCCTGAGAGTTCCCCTATGGGTTTCGATGCAATATTTTCAATCATCATTTGCTTAATTAGTATATCTGCTTTTTTCTTCTCCTCTTTCGTGAATCGTTTTATGAGTTTCTTTCTGCTTAATAACCCTGACATAATAACATCTCTGACGGTAATCGGGAATCTGTGGTCAATGGTGTTCACCTGCGGGAGATAGCCGATAGGTGCTTCTGATTTGTGCGCTTTAAAAATATAGTTTATCTCTCCCTTATAAGGAGTTATCAAACGGAGGATCGTTTTTATCAGGGTGGTCTTGCCTGCTCCGTTCGGCCCTATTACGCCTATAAAGTCATTCCCGAATATTTCGAGCGAAACATCTTCAATTACTGTCTCTCCGTTATATCCCGCCGAAATATCTTTTATTTCTATGATTTTGTTTTTATTCATTTTATATGCTTCAAATATGTGACAAGCGTCCACCCTTGTCACAACCACAATCTTTATTATTTTTATTAGCCTTCAAAACCTGCAAGGCTACTCCTCCCACAGGCCGGCAAAACCTTTATGGTTGTCCGTTTGTCATTCCTGCAGTGCATCTTTCAGCTTTTGTGCAATTTCTAGCATCTCCTCTTCCCAGTTGTAATTCAACGGATTTATTGTAATTACCTTTCCGTCAATTTCTTTGGCTATTGTTTTTGCTTTCTGAATGTCGAATTGCTGTTGTACCACAAACGTTTTTATTCCCTCATTCCTGGCCTTCTCAATTATTGTTTTCATATATTTTGATGAGGGTGCTTTACCTTCAATCTGGACAGGAATCTGATTTAATCCGTAATCCTTAGCAAAGTATGTGAGTGCAGGATGATAGATCAGAAAACTTCTTGATTCCAAATTTTTTAGTTTTGACTTTATCTTATTATTAACTTCATCAATTTCTTTCAGAAATTTATCAAGGTTTTCTTTGTAATGCATTTGGTTGTCAGGATCAATTTCAACAAGGCCATTATAAATGTTTTTTGCTATCACTTTTACATTTTTTGGCGAAAGCCAGATATGAGGCTCTACCCATTTGTCTTCCATCTTTATGAGGCTGATGCCGTTGGAGCAATTAACAGCCTTTAAGTCTGGCTTGTTGAGTAGAAAATCGTTCATTCGGTTTATTTCCATTTCAATATATCCAATTTCAAAATAGATGGCCGATTTCTCAAGTTTTATGATTTGTGAAGGTGTAGGCTCATAAGTTTCGGGGCTTGCACCCGAAGGAATCAAAACATTAATATCATACTTCTCTCCTGCAATTTTCTCAACAAAATTTTTTTGAGGAAGAATACTTACGGTTATCAATTGTTCTTTATCCTTGCCTGTTTCCTGATGGCAGCCGGTAATCACTGAAATGGTAAGAAAAATAATAAAAGCCATTTTTCCCAATCCGGTTTTTATTCCTTTTTCATTATATATTCTTAGCACATTCATCACAAATACCGATTATTAAATAATTAGTTTCTTTTTTAATAAAGCCTTTTGGAAGCTCAATATTGCCAGGTACAACTCCTGTCATACACTGTACCTTTCCACAATCTGTACATTTAAAATGTATATGGTCTTCTGGTGTTTTTTTTAAAATAAATTTGGCAACCGTTCCTTCAGTTGCTATTTTATGAATTACACTTTTCTTAGTTAGTAATTTCAGTGTTCTGTAAATGGTTGCCCTGTCACATATTCCTTCTAGTCTTGTCTGTAGCTCCCTTTCCGAGAGTGCCACATCAGAGCCAAGCAATTCCTTAAGAATTTTTACTCTTCCATTGGTCTTGCTCATTTTGTATTTCGATAATATACCTATTGCAGTCATGTTTTAATATTTGCGACAGTGTTGCAAAAATACAAAAAATAATTGTATTCGTAAAAAATTATTGTAAACAAATAATCACTCTATAATTCAATGGGATATTAATACCGCTTAGCGGTTAACTTAATGGGATTACAAATCCCTATGGTATTGGCTTTCGGATTAGGCCTGCGCTAAAGCCCGCACTGAAATCCGAAAGAGCTCGGGTGTTCTGATGTTTTCCGAATGCTTGCCATTTCAGTCATTAGGAGATTAGGAGCTAATTCTTTTATAAAAATCAATTTATCTTATCCTTTAGAAATTGCCCTGTATATGAGTTTTTATTTTTTACAAGTTTTTCAGGTGTGCCTTCAAATACAATAAATCCACCTTGATCTCCACCTTCCGGTCCGAGGTCGATGATATGGTCGGCACATTTAATA
Organism: Chlorobiota bacterium; assembly: GCA_030592565.1. Taxonomy (GTDB): domain Bacteria; phylum Bacteroidota; class Bacteroidia; order Bacteroidales; family JAADJA01; genus JAADJA01. Next base: position 921 of record JAUVIX010000243.1, on the reverse strand, counting down.
ACTTCCGGATTATGTTCAATGACAATTATTGAATGCCCTTTTTCTATCAATGCATCAAATGCTTTGAGCAGTTTTGAAATATCGTGAAAGTGAAGTCCGGTTGTAGGTTCGTCAAAAATGAACAGGGTAGGGGATTCTGTTGCTCCTTTCAACAGAAAGTATGCCAGTTTTACCCGCTGCGCCTCTCCACCGCTTAATGTGCTCGACGATTGTCCCAGTCCAAGATAGCCAAGCCCCACATCCTGTAATGGTTTGAGTTTGGTAACTATCCTTGCTTCCAATGTGCCGTTGTTGTTTGCTGAGAAGAAATCAATGGCTTCATTTAGAGTCATCTTAAGGATATCGTTAATATTCTTGTCTCTGTATTTAATATCCAGCACCTCATCCTTGAACCGCTTACCATCGCAGGCTTCGCAGGTAAGATAAATATCAGCCATAAACTGCATCTCAATCTTTACAACACCTTCGCCTTCACACTCTTCGCATCGTCCTCCTTCTACATTAAAGGAAAAGTAGCCGGGTTTATATCCTCTTATTTTTGCCAGTTTCTGGCTTGCGAACAAGCTCCTGATGTCGTCATAGGCTTTCACGTATGTTGCCGGGTTTGACCTTGAGGAACGGCCTATTGGATTCTGATCAACAAGTTCCACATTTGATATCCGGTTGTAATCTCCTGATATTTTATCGAATTTACCTGTTCTCTGGCCATATCCACCGTGCATTTTTTTTAGGGCGGGATATAGGATGTTTTTTACAAGTGATGTTTTGCCTGAGCCACTCACGCCGGTAACTACCGTTAGCAGGTTTAGGGGGAACTTTACGGAAATTCCCTTAAGGTTATTTTCTCTCCCACCGGAGATTTCTATAAAATCTTTAATCTTTCGTCGTCTTTGCGGAATGTCAATTTTCAAGCTTCCGTTC
>JAUVIX010000045.1 GCA_030592565.1 Chlorobiota bacterium | reverse complement strand
TTGGACTATTGTACGAGCTTTACAAAAGGGCTTGAAAGATGCCGGACACGACCTTGGTAAAACGGAATCTCCTGTGACGCCTGTTTTTTTTAAAGGAGGCCTATCCGAAGCAACTAATGTAACGAAAGCATTAAGGGAAGATTACAAAATTTTCTGTTCAATTGTAATTTATCCTGTTATTCCTAAAGGATCAATTATGCTAAGGCTAATTCCAACAGCAGTGCATTCGATGGAAGATGTTGATTACACTGTAAAAGCATTTACAGAAATAAAGAAAAACCTTGATGAAGGGAAATACTCCGGAGCTATGGCATCGATGGTTATAAAATAAAAATATTTATCTTAATGATTAGCCTGGCTTGTTTATGGTCAGGCTTTTTTATTCAGATTGATAGATAAGATTTCGAACAAAATAGATTTTTTTATTTATTTTTGTTTGTCAATAAATACAAAGTGAAGGAAAGCACAAAAAAATGGTTATTTGGCAAAAAAATTTACGCTATTTACAGGCGTATGCGATTTCTTTCATATAAACGAAAGGTGCTTAAGCAGCGTGCTAAGTCCAAAAACAAAAATGATAAAACTGAAATAGAAAAACAAAATAAATCTACAAAAGCAAGCTCTGGCTCAATTGGATTTAGGTTTTATCGTATTATAAGAATACTTCGGTTTCTTTACAGAAAATATCAAAAAAAGCGAAAAATTGGTAGGGAGAAAAAGAGTCAGAAGAAAGAACAGGAGAGAATTGAAAAGGAGGAGGTCAGAAAGAGAATGAAGTTAGTAAGGGAGCAGGAGCGTAAAGCAGAAAAAGAACTAAAACAAAAAACAAAACTTAAAAAGAAGGAGCTGAAGAAAAAGAGAAAAAGAATGTTTCGTTACATTTTTAAGAGAAGGCTTCAGGCTATTGGTCACGAATTAAAAACTTTTGACAAAACTACTGTAAAAAGGATCCTAAGGTGGTTTGTTGCTTTTGCAGAGAATAAGGACAAGCGTAATAATTTCTTTATCATCTCAACCAACTCTCTGGCAATGTTCCTGCTTTCTTATTTCTTTATTTATATTGTAAGCCAGTTTATTATAGTTTGGGTCGCAAAGTCTTTTGATTACGAGACTGTTCTTTTTTATTATAAAGTTTACTACGATATTGACTCGGGTGACTGGACTGCTGATTCAGTAAAGATACTCTACAGCCTCGCCCCTCTCACTGGTTTACTTTTCGGAACAATCTTTATCACAATATATAGTACTTTCAAAAATGAACGCGGAATTATAAAACTATTTTTCCTTTGGGGTTTTATACATGGAACGATAATGTTTTTTGGGTCATTATTGATGGGAACGTTACTCAATAAGGATTTTGGTTGGGTAATAGCATATCTTTATTATCGCGATACCGGAAAAATGATTTTCTCTATACTTTCTATTTTTGCACTCGTTGCTATTGGAAGGGGTGTTTCAAAATCATTTTTAATATCAGGAAATTCTTACTTTAATTTTGTGGACAAAAGTAATCGTAAATTATTGCTTTTTAGTCAGGTGGTATTTCCTGCAATTTTTGGAACTGCTATTTTAATTTTACTAAAATTCCCAAATGATTTGTATTATGGTTCTTTGGATCAGGCATTATTTGAAGGATTAAAACTAAGCACTATCATTCTGGTATTACTTCCGGGGCTTTTTACATTTGCTTCATTTGAGGCTATCTATTTTGATGAAGAACCTCGCATAATCCGTCTGTTATGGAAGTTTATGATTGCAGCTATCGTTATTTTGTTTTTGTGGCGATTCGGGCTTGCTAGTGGAATTTATTTCGGGTAACCTGAATTTACTTCTAACTTACTTCAACGCTTTTAATGTATAGTATTCTACCGGAGCATATTCATCAGTGAGTATTGGGAGATTCGCAGGTATTTTTATTTTGACAAGATGACTCAAAAAGTTATTCAATTCGGGATTTGTATCTGTCATTGAAAACTGCTTACTTGTTTTTAATCCTACCAGCATGAAATTCTGAAAATAGGTCTTTTGCTCCTCATCCGGATCAGGATACTTAACAGCAAAAAGAAGCACCTGAGGGAAAACACTTTTATATGTTGCAAGTTCAGCACGCAAGAAATAGTCTGTTTTATCTGTGAGGCTGGATATAATATTTGCCAATACAATTCCATCAGGAGTAAGATTGTCATATATTGCTTCAATAGCCTCTTTTGTGGTTAACTGAAAAGGAACAGTAATAACCGATTTGTAAGCATCCATTAAAACGGCATCATATTTTTTAATCCCCCTGTTAAGAAAAGTTCTCCCATCTTCATGATAGACATTCAGGTAGGGGCTGTCAGGCAGATTAAAATGCTGTTTTGCAAGTGATGTAAGCTCAGGATCTATTTCAACAACATCAATAGTTCTTCCCGGATAGTTCCTTAAAAAATATTTTGGAAAAGCATACCCCGATCCTCCTACCATCAATACTTTATTAAAATCAGGCTTAAAATGCTCTATAAGTTTGTAATATTTCAGAACTTCAAATACCAGCCCGCTATCTGTATCGGTGTACATTGCCGAACTTCTTTCATCGTTGATCAGTAACATCTTAATAGGGCGGTCTGTTGCCTTATCGGTTGTGTTGTATATAATAACACGGTTATACTGAGTGTCAACATCTAAATAGTTCTTCTCCTGAGTGTAAATTTTACTCCAAAAGAGAGCAATAACAATGATAAAAATTGCTGGCACAGATGCCTTAACAGGTTTTTTATCCTGAAAAAATAATAAAATAGAAAACAGACAAAGCGTTGCAGGAAGAATAAACAAAATATTAGAAAATCCCATCACTGGGAGCAAAATAAATCCTGCCAAAAAAGTGCCTCCAATGCTTCCAATAGTTGACAATGCATACAGATTTCCAATAGAAGCACCAGAGTTTTCCAGATTTAAAATTTTAAGCTTAACCGTATAAGGTAAAACCATTCCAAGGAAAACACTCGCTGGTCCAAAAAGGGCTATGGAAGATATAACAGTTTTAATTCTAAAATCAGGGATATATTTAACAATTCTGCTTAGTACGTAATTGTTACCGACAGCAGTAATCAAGATAAAAAAGGCAGCTATTAATAATATCCAAGACAGAACAACAGTATCAGCTTTTTTAATAGACAACTGACCTCCAAGCCAATATCCAAGGCTAAGACTGCCCATAATAACACCTATCAAACTTGTCCAAACAAAAATTGATGTCCCGAAAAATGGACCAAGGACACGGGAGCCAGCAATCTCAAATACCATTGTTATTGTACCAGCAAGGAGAACTATGGTCTCAAGTGTGTATCTCTTCATTATCTTTTGACAACCTTTTTATTCACAGAAATTCCGTCATTTGTAATTCTGAGAAAATAAACACCCTGCGAATATATTGTTAAATCAATTTTTTCTTCTGAACTATTTCCCGAAAATTCAGTTTCGTAATAATAGATTGTTTCTCCTGATGGTGTGACTATTGAAACAGAACAATTTCGTTTTTTCTTTCCCGAGTATTTAATTTTGAGAAAATCGGATGTGGGATTTGGAGATAAAACAAAAAGGTCATTAAGTTTGTTAGCATCTATCCCAGCACTTTTTTCCATAGTAACATTTAGAACAATAGCTTCATAATTTGAGATGTTTTTTGACTCAATAATCTTATCAAAATAACCGGGAGCCGAGAATTTCAGGTCATAAGTTCCTTCAAAGACAGGACGGTAGAAATCGCCTGAATTAGAATCGGAATAAACAAATGAGTTATCCTGGTCGTGACCCATTAAGGTAAGCTTTGCTTTTACCGGCAATCCTGTTTCCGAATCAGTCACAGTCCCCTGAAATCCATACTTAACCTGCTTCATATAATTTAGAAAGGATCTGTAGTTATATTCCCAATAAACAGGCAGCTTATTTTCGATTAGCAGCTTGACAAATGACATTTCAAGAGTAAATTCTCTGCAATTGGCAAAATAATTCATATAATCCTGTCTTCCACCACTTATTGTATACCAATCAAATCCATTTGTTATGCCGTTATCAAGCTGCGTAAGATATCCAGATGGAGAAAATGTTTGAGCCGTGTCGGCATATTCACGACAAACAAATTGCCACCAATAATCATCGGCTGCAAGTTGTGACCATGTATCCCAGGGGTAATTACAAACTTCATAACCGGAGTGGATATTTGCAGACATTGTAAACTGAATGCTGTCAGCAAGATTCATAAATGCGACAGTTTCAGGTTGCCATTCGTTTCCATCAGGATGTTGGCCATCTTCAGGATCGGGGTAATTCCTATTTAGGTCAATATTATTTGCATTAAATCTTGTTGCACCCCAAACATTGCTGTTTCCTGCAAAATAGATTCCGTCAGGGTTGGCAAGAGGATTGATCCATACTTCAACATTATCAATAATACCAGTTATTTCATCGTTAGCTCCATAATTTGAAAGCAGATGATCAATAAGATGTAGCATTAAAACATAACCTCCTGTTTCATCTCCATGCATTGTTGATGTGTAAAGGAACTTCGGTTCGGCTTCATTATTATTCACATTGTCCGAAATCTTTGCAAAAAGTAGTTGACGCCCCTCAATAGTAGTTCCAATACTAAAAACATCACACAAATCCGGATAATTATCTTCAAACTGGTACATAATATCAACATAGGCATCATAAGTTGGATAAAAATCCCAGTTATTGATACTTTTTATTTTGACATTACCTTTCATTAATGGCTTGTGCAATAAACCCGGTGCAGTCAGGATTTCAAAATCAATATTCAGGTTAAGGAAATTATCAAATTGATTTTTGTTAGCATAGGCGTAAATCCAATTAGATTTTTCTTTTTTATCAATAGCTATTGTTCGTGATAATACAGAAGCTCCGACTGAATTATTATTTCGAAACTGAAAGTAAACCTCCCCCCTCTCTTCGAGAATTTGATTAGCTTTTAGAATACTACGAGCATCTTGTCCATAGCCGGTAATGCTAAATATAGCAAAACACAGAAGTAATAATATTGAGTTTGAATAGCGCATAATTAAAACCAATTATAATTTTTTACAAAACTAAGAAAAGTGTTGGGTTTAATGTAGATATTGTGAAATGAATACTAATAAATACTGAATAAAGGTCTAAAAAGGAATTTGCTTTAGATAAAATTATTGTAAGTTTGTATTTTTACAGTTTAAATTTCTGATACTAAATTGTAGATAAAAGTCTATTATTGACAAATTTCGATAAAATGACAATAAGAGATAAATCAAAAAAGCTGATATTACTTGCAAAGGAATCCTTGATAAAAACCGGAGATTTTGATCATGCAGATTGGAATTATAAACCGGTGCTTGGTATGGTTTCTCGCGCCAGATTTAACCTTATTAAAAAGTTATTAGAAAACAAGCAGAGCAATCGATTACTGGAAATAGGTTATGGAAGCGGTATCTTTCTTCCTGAGTTGACTAGATATGGAAATAGTATCTATGGAATTGATATTCATAATAAGCAACATAAAGTCGCCAAAATACTTGCTGAAATTAACATATCAGCAGAGCTTGTTTCGGGTGCTGCTGAGAAGATGCCCTGGCCTGATAGCTTTTTCGATTTTATTGTCGCCGTAAGTACAATGGAATTTGTTTCTGATCTTGAAGTCGTTTGTGGAGAAATAATACGAATACTCAAACCGGGGGGAAGTTTTTTTATGGTAACCCCGGGAAAATCTGCAATTCTTGATTTTGGATTGAAATTTTTTACCGGGCAAAGTGCTAAAAAAGACTTTGATAATAGACGCGATTTGATTTTGCCGGCTATTTGTAATCATTTTAATATTAAGCAGAAAAAAAACTGGCCAGCGTGCTGTCACTTCTCACCTTTGAACGTTTATACTGCTTTTGAATTAGAGTTAAAAAAATAGTCGATGATAATATAAATTTTGCAAAAAGAAATTCTATATTTTATTTAAAAGTAGAATCAAATACTAATTTTTTTTTGGAATTGTAATTCTTCTTAAAGTAAGGCCACAAGAAAATTGTTTTTCCATTTCAATATAAAAGTTCTCTGATATGTAATCATTCAATAATTTATAATTATAATGAATTTTGAATTTTTTTTCTATTGATTTGTTTATTGCTGAATCATTTTCCGATGTAACCAACCAAAATCCATTATTAATGTTATTTACTGTAAACAAACTGTCGAGTTGATTCGCATTATTTAGCACCCATTTTCTTCGATCGAAATGAGAATCAAAATCTATATTTACTGGTATTGGGATAACATCATGATTGGGGACTCCATATTTTAAAACCAGAGCAATGTCATACCTGAAACAAAAAACCCTTCTATTGCTATCGTCATTGGCCTTTATGAAATCGGAAATGATCTTATGCTGGATACCCTTTTGTTCTTCTGAACTATAAATTATAGAGTCAAAAACAAAATTTCCCATAATCATCAATACTAATATTGTATTTGCAATTTTTGCCGGCTTAGCAGTACCGATGATTAAAACCAATGACATCATTAAAGGTAATAACAATGAGATTGTATGTCTTTGAGCAACATTCCTTATATCAGTAAGAAATAGCAAGCAGGTGAAAAATATCAGTAGAACAACTGAAATAGTAAGAAAGTAATTTCTATGATTAAGTTGAAATTTAACATTCTTTCGTGCGAAAAAAAGCACTACAGAAAAAATAGTAATAAACAGTGAAAGCGTTAAGACACCGGATGTGAAATAATTTAACAATGGAAACAAATAGGTAGAAATTTTTTTAAATTGAAATATAATAAGATTCAATAACGACAGAGTTGATTCATTTTGATATGCGTGAATAGACATCTGATCAAAAACAATTGATATCAGGAAAACCGTTCCTATAACAGGTATTATCATATCCAACAAGTATAAATAGGCAATCTTCCATTTCTTATTAATTATAAGGAAAATAAAATTTCCAATGAGAATAAATGCGAGGTAATACTGAATATAAACAGACAATAATGCAACTATGGAAAAGATAAGTCGCTTATAAAGTATCGGTTTTGGTTTGGAAGTGTAAGTATTTAAGAAAAGCCATATTAAAAGAACTGCAAACAGTATTGTCAATCCGTACACTCTTATTTCAAGAGCTGCCCAAAGTACTATGGAGTTAGATGCAAAAAGCAATGTTATCAGAAAAGGGTGAATAGATGTTACATATTTTTCGGATAATCTGTAAACAATAAAAATAGAAATTGTCACGGTAATTATTGAAAACAGACGGGCAAAGAAAACAGAATCACTTATAATCCTCCATATTCTGAGTAGAATAAAATATAATGGTGGTTGTCCTTCAAAATTTATTGCTCTGAACCATACTTGCTTAATACTTGCGGATGTAGTGGTTAATGTATATGCTTCATCCAGCCAAATGAACTGTGACAATGAAATGATAATTGCAACTACAAAAAAGCATAAAGCTAATAAAATTGCCAATAATAAATTCTTATCATAAAAGCGGTTAATCTTCATTATCTTTTTTTTGTATTTCTCTTAGTATTTTCGTGTTTAGATTAAAAGCCTCTTCAAAATATCTTTTATTTTGCAATGATAGAAACCCCAGACTAAAAAACTGGACTGCAATTAATAGTACTCCACCTCCAACAAAAAAGGCGTGAGGTCTTGCCTTAAAAGTTACAGCAATAGCTTCTGAAAGTTTAGCATCAAAATAATCTGAAACAGGATTAATTTCAGGCAATACAGTGAAAATGTTAATAACTGTCCAGATAAAAATATAGAGAAAAACTATTGACATAATAGTTCCAATCAGAAAGAAAAAGAAATATGGACGAAAAATAAACCCGGACATAAAGCCTGAAAAGATTCCTCTTAATATTCTAATCCCAGACATTCTGGAAGTACCAGCTTTATTTTGAAAGCTCCAATCTAAATGAGCAGGTATCTCAACTATTCTTGCCCTAAGTATAAAAGCTTTATAAATCATTTCCGGATTTATTTCGTAATCCATTGCTTTTAGATTAAGTGATCTTAAAAAATCCGTCTTAAAGGCCCTAACCATTCCAGTATAAGTACTTAATTTCTTTTGTGCTGTAATAGACATTATCCAGTTAACAACTTTACTATACATCAATCTTCTGGCAGGGACGCCGGTCACTTTTCCACCCTTCATATATGGAGATGCGATAATCATCTCAGCATCAGTTTCTAATATTTTATCCAATAATAAACCAATATGGTCTGGGCTGTAACTTAAGTCAAGATCGTAATTTACTATATACTCTCCATGTGCTTTTTCAAAACCTGTTCTTAGTGCTGCTCCAAGATTTTTATTATGCTTATGGTGGATTACTGTTAAATTTGATCTTTTATCAATGTATTTTTCAGCCAGTTCGCCAGTATTATCCCAACTCCCATCATTAATAATAATTACTTCCCATTTGAAAATATTTTGAGTATCAAGGTATGTAAAGATTGTATCTAATGAGGACTCAATTATAGCCTCCTCATTGTACACCGGAATTATCAAAGAAACAGTTTTCTTATCTTTCATCTGGTTTATAATTAAGTTATTGAAATATGATTTTCAATATTTTATTTCATTTTCACTCCAAATTTTTTCAACAAGTTGGTCAACAAATTCCCGTCGGCAGTGAAAGTAATCATAATAATTTGATCTGTCATACGAAAGTTCATCCAAATATTCCATATCAATTGTTGGAGCTAAAGATTTTATATCAGATTTGAACTTATCCCTGGCTTCTGTTAACCCAAAATCTTTCAAATATTTTTCAAGTCCAATATAGTTTGGTGTAATCACAAATTGAAAGGTAATATCATTTTCTTTACAATATTCAGTAATTTCTTTCAAACCCAGATAGAAACTCTCAGGATACTTGTACTTCTTAAACATATTTGTTATTCTATAAACAGCCAGAGAGTCAAGCTCTTCAGGACTCATATTAAGATAATAGATTCTAACAATATCTTCATTCTTTGTTAAAGCATATTTAGCATTGTAGTAGGAGTCTTCAAGAAATTTTACGTTTGAGAAATACGATATTGGATTGTTTAATAATTCTAAGCCATAACTAATTAAATTATAATCTCTATAACCATTATAGTTCATAAAACCACATTGAAAATAGACATTCTTAAGCTCAGTATAATTTGTGGCATACCAAAAGAGAGAAAACATTGTTTTGTAACTTCCTCCGGGAACATTAAAATTGAAATACTCCTCGCCTGTTAAATTTCTAATCAGGGCAGTATCAAAATACTTTCCCTGAGAGTCGCCAATCAGTAGGTTTTTAACAGGTTTTCTTTTAAATGCAATTGTTTTCCATATTACATTACCTCGCGGTTCGGAAGCACTAGACCTGTTAAGAACTTTAATCTTATCCTGATCACTTATAATATGTGAAATATTGATAATATTGTATGGATCTACTAAAGTGACAAATAGAATAACCATAAAAAAAGGTACTCCAAAAATTAATATTTTCCCTAAATATTTTCTCATTACAATTTGTAATCAATGATTAATTTTAAAATTGCATATAAACAAAATTTTCCTCGCTGTTGGTAAAATAGTATATCATTGCAATCATTATATAGTATCCTGACCATCTCACAAATTTAGGTGCAGCCTCAATTATTTTCATAAAATCAAATCCATATTCTGAAAATATTTCAATGATAAAAACAATAACAAATAAAATAAACGCAAATACGAATGTATCAACGTCTGAGACTAAACTGTATCCAGAGAACCTTAGGTCAATATTACTAAATAAGTGAGTAATAAAATAAATAGCATCATTCACATTACTCGAATAAAAAAAGACAAGTGATAAACTAAAAAAAACATAAGTGAGGCCCCGCCCTGTCCATAAGACTAATTCCTTTGGTAATTTTTTATAGATTTTAAACCGTTGTTTCTTTGTAAGAAATTCAAATGTAATTGCAACACCCTGCAGAAGGCCCAGAATAACAAAAGTCCAGTTCGCACCATGCCAAATTCCTATTATTAAAAATGTAACAAAAACAGAAAATATTGCAGCATTGTTTCCCCCTGCTCTTTATTTTATCATTAAAGGTTTAAAGATATAATCATTACACCATAATGATAAAGACATGTGCCACCTTTTCCAAAATTCAGTTACATTTTTTGCAAGGAAAGGCCTGTTAAAGTTTGGCAACAGGTCAATGCCGAAAATTTTTGCAGACCCTAACGCCATATCAGTATATCCTGAAAAATCGCAATATAGATAAATAGCTTGTATAAAAAGGGTTGCAACTAATGGAAGTCCTGAAAAGGAGTGTACATCATCATATACATTAACAACCATATCTGACAAATTATTAGCAATAACAACCTTTTTGAACATTCCAACCAGAAACAATCTAAAACCAGCTGTAACAATGTCCGGATTAAATGATTTTAAGTTTTTAATCTGCGGGAAAAAATGATTTGAACGTTCAACCGGCCCACTAAGGAATTTTGGGAAAAATATTAATAATAAAGTATAAACACCAATATTCCTTTCCGCTTTTTCAGTTCCCCTGTTAATCAATATCAAATTTCCGATTGATTGAAACGTATAATAGGATATTCCGATAGGAATAAGAATGTTCAAGTGGGACACTTGTGATTCAGATGGAAAAAGCGATAAAACATTATTGAGATTATCAATTAAGAAATTTATATATTTATAAAATGCAAGTATGCCAACATTTATAAAGACAAAAATAAAATAACGTCTTTTCTTTACAATTTTGGTTTTAGAATTTTCAAGAATTATTCCAAAAAAATAATTCAATACTGCAAAAATCAAGGTGAAAATCAGAATGTTAAAAGAGAGCCACCCAACAAATACTAAACTACCCAAAAGCAAGACAATCCACTTTTTATTGTTAGGAGTTGCATAAAAAACAATAAAAACAGCAAATAGTAAAACCAAATATGAAAATGAGGTTAATAGCATTCCTTATATAATCAGTTATTAACTTAAAAATACAATTCCGATTGCAATATTATAAAAAAAACAAACAACTATTAAGTTATTATTTAGTTAAGCAAAAAACAACTCAATTCTTATCTTATTTAATATCTTTGCAATAATAATTAACAATTACAATTATGAAAAATAATAATTTATCTCCTTTATATGCTTTAATTGCTGTTTTTGTTTCACTTTCAGGGTGTAATAATTTTGACAGCAATCATAATAATACCAAAAGTGAAAAGATTCTTTTTTTGCATCATAGTACAGGCCGTATTATCTGGGAGGGGAAGGATAAAAAAAGCACATTCATTTCAAGTCTTTTCGATGGGAAAAACTATATCCCAACTTTTTTTGAAGATAACAATAAAAGGAGGAATACAAACTATCTAATTGAAGAGCGCAATTTTCCTAAAGCAAATCCATATGGCTGGAATAATTATCCTTTCGATTATTATAATATCTGGGTTAAAAATGCAGGAAATGAAACATTTATGGATGAACCCACACTTGAAATGCTTACAAAGCAATATGATGTAATTATTATTAAGCATTGTTATCCAGGAAGTAATATATTGGAGGATACCGGAGATACGAAGATTAATTCTGAAAGAAAAAGCCTTGAAAATTACAAGTTGCAATATGATGCTTTAAAAGATAAAATGAGAGAGTTCCCCGAAACAAAATATATTGTATGGACTATTCCTGCATTGGTCAAAAACAAGACTACTCAGGAACAGGCCGTGAGGGCTAACCGTTTTTCAAAATGGATGAAAGAAGAGTGGGATGAGCCGAATGATAACATTTTTATATGGGATTTCAGGTTTCTAGAAACAAATGGGGAGATATATCTTAAGTCTGAATATGCCCGTAGTGAATCTGATTCTCATCCTAACACAAGTTTAGCAAGCAACGTTGCTCCTCTTTTTTGTCAAAGAATTATTGACATAATTGAAACTAATGGTGTGAATACAACGTTAACCGGAGAAATTATTAAAACAAGCAATAATAAATAGTAATTGCTATGGGTTTTGAAACTGAAAAGTTATTATATAGAAGACAGTTTATCTTTGCACCAATAGAGTTAGAAGACTTTGCTAAATGGAATAAGCATATTATTCTTAATAAATATTTCCTTTATGCTCATCCGGATCTTACGCAAAATGAGTATTCGGAAGGAAGCAAACAGCTAATTCTACTTGGTGATTTATACGATCCTGAAAATTATAAATTTGGAAACCAGGATATACTTGCAAGACTTATCAAAAGCAATAGTATTATTGAATTGATTGAGTCTAGCTATAGATATGCAGGCAGGTTTGCTCTGTTTTTTATTCAAGATGGAGCTATCTCTGTTTTTCATGATTCAAGTGCTGGTAGAAAAATTTATTACACAAAAGGTGCAAAATCTATTTGGTGTGGCTCAAAGCCACATGTTGTTGCACAATATGCCAAACTTCCAAAGTCATCAGATAGATTAGTTCTTGATTTTTATCAATCTCAAGATTTCAAATCCTATGAGAATGCGGATGTTTATGACAATACAATCTATGACAATATTAAACAACTTCTGCCAAATTTCTATTTTGATTTTCAGAAGCAAAAAGCCATCAGATATTGGCCAAACAATAAACTCAGAACATCTTCATTGTCAGAAGGTGTTGAGGTAGGTTCAAAAATTTTATCCGGGATTCTTAAAAGTGCAAACAATAGGCACGACCTAATGATTCCAGTTACTGCCGGCTATGACTCAAGATTGCTTTTTTCGGCGACAAGAGAGATAAGCAGTGATCCATTCTACTATATTATAAAGCATAATAATATGTCATACGACCATCATGATATTAAAATACCAAAGAGGCTATTGACAAAACTTGGCTTGGAGTTTAATATTGTAGAATACTCAACTGATGTTGACAAGGGGTTTAAGGATATCTATTTCAAAAATGACGAGTTTGCATACGAAAAAAGTCTTCCTGTAATTTATGATGTGTTTTACAAAAGATTCCCTGATAAAGTAAATTTGCCAGCAAGATTTAGCGGGATTTCGCGTAATTATTTTGATACTTATAAGAAAGATATAACAGCAGAACTTTTAGCTACAATATTTAAACATGAAAATAGCAGGCTAGCGGTGGAAAGTTATAAAAAGTGGGTTGATGGAGTTAAAAGTGCTGCAGAAAAAAGTGGATATGGTATTCCAGACCTTTTTAACTGGGAGGAGTACAATGGCAATTTCCAAACAAAAATACAATCAAATAAAGATATTGCTCAGGAGGAATTCACACCATTCAATTGCAGGCAACTGATGATAGTATATTTGTCAGTACCAGAAAAGTACCGTAATAGTTATACAAATGTCTATTATACTGCAATGATAAAACATATGTGGCCTGAATTGTTGACAGAGCCTTTAAATCCACATTTGTGGAAACATTATTATGCAACAAAACTTAAGTTGTATTGGCTATTTAGATGGTTAAAAAAAGGATGGTAATGGATTTGATTCCATATTTATTAACCAATTTAAATAATAGCAAAAGCTAAAATGAGTATTTTATAATGAAAACCTCACGTTTAAAGATATACGGTGAAAGAAATACAGGCTCTATTTATTTATCTGAGTTAGTTGAGTTGAATATTAACACTATCCTTCTTTCAGGAGTTGCTCCACGGTGGGTTATGATACTGCAGGGTCTCATGCCTGGAAAAGAGTATATTAGGGATGTCTATTTTAATTATAGTTTCGGCAGCAATTTAGGCTGGAAACATTCAACCGTGAAGGATACTGAAGAGTTGAAAAGATTTGATATTTGCTCTGACAACATCTTTTTTTTAACAATCACAAAAAACCCCTACTCATGGCTACTGTCTATGTTTAAAAGGCCATACCACAACTATAGAGTAAAAGGTAGTTTTGAAAATTTCCTTTTGTCTCCCTGGAAAACAGTTAAGCGTGAAAACTCTGAGAAAGTTTTTAAGAATCCGGTTGAAATCTGGAACCAGAAAAACCGTTCCTATTTAAAACTAAAAAGTAAATTTCCTACTTTAACATTAAAGTATGAAGATCTTTTGGCTAATCCTGAAAAAATAATAGCTAAAATGCAAAAGGAGTTTTCATTATCTCCTAAACTTGATTCTTTTAGTAATGTTAAAGAATCGACAAAAGGTGATAAAAAAGATTTTGCTTTTTACCAGGGTTACTATTTAAAGGAGAGATGGAGAGAAAATAGCGATTTAACTATTGATTCAATAAAAATAATTAATGAATTACTGGACGATGAACTTCTGGCTTATTATGGTTATAATAAAATACTAATATAAACTTACACAATTATGAATGACACTAGTGTG
>JAUVIX010000104.1 GCA_030592565.1 Chlorobiota bacterium | reverse complement strand
AAATTGGGTGACCCGTCCTTAATTATGGTGCCACTTGATTTGCTTGGAACTGCTTATTTTTATCAGGATAATTATAAACAATCAATAGAGTATTTTGATCGACTACTTGAAATTTGCAGAGCTGAAAATAATGATATTAGCTCGGCAGAAACCCTCAGGAAGATTGGCTTGAGCTATTACCATTGGAGTAAATATATTGAGGCTAATAAATATTATGAGGAAGCCCTTGATGTTTTTAAAAAGCATCAATATTATGAGGGTATCTCAAGAACTCTTCGCGGAATTTCTGCAATCCAGGGTCATTGGGGTGAATATGATGAAGCATTAAACTCTGTTCAGGAAGCCCTTAAGTTTTGCGAAGAAATAGGTGATTTAAAGGGAGTTGCAATGTGTTATAATACTATTGGAGTTCTTTATCAGGATATTGCTGATTATACTAATGCCTTAAAATATTTCACGCAAAGTCTTACTACTTTTGAACGGCTTGGGAGTCAATATGATATTGTAAACCTTAACCTTCATGTTGGTGATATTTATCTTCACCTTGATGATTTTGACCAAGCCCTTGAGTACTTTTTTAAAGCTCAGAGTATTGGGAGTAACCTTGATAATAAGAAATTAGAAGCTATAACATTAAGTAATATTGGTGAGGCTTATTACGAAAAAGGAGAATATCAGACTGCACTTGATTATCAACTTCTTTCATTGAAGATGAAAGAGGAAATTGGTGATAAAAAAAGGTTAGCTATCACATATGTTGAATTGGGTAAAATATATCATGGGTTGGGAGATGATCAGAAATCAATTGAATATCTGAACAAGGGCCTGGAAGTAGCCAGAGATATTAATTTCCTTTACCAGATAAGCAGGGCGTATGAGGGCTTATCTATGGTATATTATAATATTGGTATTTATAAAAAATCACTGGACTACTTCAGATTTTATGTTGAAATTCAGCAGAAAATACACTCTGTAGTGAAGAATAAAGCAGTTGCAGAATTGCAGGCTAAATTCCAGCTTGAAAAAAAAGAAAAAGAAAATGAAAGATTAAGGCATAGTGAACAGTTGCATAAATCCCAGATTAGATATCAGTGGCTGGGTATAGGATTGACTTTATTTGTGTTGATTGCGGCAGTTGTATTCATTATAATTTACAGATCGAGATATCAACAAAATCAAAAACTAAATATTCAGCTATCTCTGAAGAATAAAGAGGTAGATAATCAGAGAAATAAGATGCAAAAGCTTAATGCGGAACTGCAGGAAGCGAATTCTACAAAAGATAAGTTTTTCTCTATAGTTGCACATGATCTTAGAAGTCCGTTTAACTCCCTTATTGTATTAACAGGGTTACTAATTGAAGAATATGATCAGCTTACTGAAGAGGAAAGAAAGGAATTTTTGCAACAGATAAATGATTCGGCGGAAAATACTTTTTCATTGTTGCAGAACCTGCTCGACTGGTCAAGATCCCAGACAGGTAAACAAGAGTTAGATAAAGAAGCACTTGATCTTGAGTCTATAGTATCAAATATTATTAAATTATTGAAAACAAATGCCGAGAATAAAAAAATTGATATTTCTTGTAATATTCCTAAAAGCATAACTGCTTTTGGTGATAAAAATATGATATCTACTGTCTTGCTAAACCTTATATCTAACGCCATAAAGTTTACTTCAGAAAATGGAAAAGTAACAGTTTCGATGGTTAATGAAAATAATAGTGTTGAAGTAATGATTAGCGATACCGGCGTGGGAATACCAGAAACTCATATTGATAAACTGTTTCTAATTAATCACAAGATACAGACAAAAGGTACTGCCAACGAAAAAGGTACAGGGCTTGGCCTTATCCTGTGTAAGGAGTTTGTTGAGAAAAACGGTGGGAAAATATGGGTAAACAGCGAGATAGGAAAAGGCAGTCAATTCCATTTTACATTACCAAAATAATTATCTTAGTTTTTTTTAAAATATTATTTGTTTGTTATATTTTTAACTATAAATTTGCAAGCAAAATATTGAAGTTTTATATTTGAATTTCTTCAGGGCAGGGTGTAATTCCCGACCGGCGGTTAAAGTCCGCTACTCTCGAATAATTCGGGACTGATACGGTGAAATTCCGTGACCGACAGTTAAAGTCTGGATGGAAGAAGAACTCAAATTATGAGAAAATAAACTGAATAAAAACGGGTTCGTAACTTTTTTGAACTTTGGTTGCACATAACCAAGCAATTTGTCTCTTTGGAAATTGTTAAGTTTGTGTTTTTCAGTAAAACTGTGTTTTCATAATTATTTATGCCCTGGTGATGTTTGTCTTCAGGGCTTTTTTTATGCCCGCTAGAATGAATAATGATGAGTCTGACTGATCGTGATATAAGATTTATGAAACGGGCTATCAAATTGTCGCAGAAAGGAAAATATGCTGCCCGTCCCAATCCTGTGGTTGGTGCTGTTATCATAAAGGCAGGAGAAGTCATTGGTGAAGGTTATCACGAAAGATTCGGAGGCCCACATGCTGAAGTGAATGCAATTAATAATGCAGAAAAGCCAGTCAAAGATGCAACAATGTATGTTACACTTGAGCCATGCTCTCATTATGGAAAAACACCACCTTGCGCTGACAGGATTATAGCTGATGAATTTTCAAGAGTTGTGATTGGAATGGCTGACCCAAACCCTGTAGTAAATGGAAAAGGTATTGAAAAATTGAAGGCTGCAGGTATTGAAGTTGAAGTTTCAGTGCTCGAAAACGATATCAGGAGAGTTAATGAAATATATTTAAAAAACGTCACTAAAAAGTTGCCATTTTGTGTTTTGAAAACTGCAATGACTCTGGATGGTAAGATTGCAACGAAAAGAGGTGATTCAAAATGGATTTCAGGTGAAAAGTCCAGAGAGTATGTTCACGAATTGCGACATCTTTACAATGGTATTATGGTTGGAGTTAATACAATAATAAATGATGACCCTGAGCTTACTGACAGATCGTATCATGCTGAAAAAAAGCACCCTGTAAGAATTATCACCGACTCCACAGGAAGGATGCCTTTGGATTCAAAAGTGCTTTATGAAAATAGTATCAGAACAATAGTGGCTGTTACTGATAAAGCTCCGGTGGAATTCATAAAGAAGATTAAGGATAAAGGAAAAGATGTAATTGTTTGTCCCGGAAAGAATGAAAAGGTGGATTTGGAATTCCTGATGAAGGAGTTGTGGAAAGAGGGGATTGATAGTGTTATGATTGAAGGAGGAAGCACACTTAATTATTCTGCAATTTCGGATGGGATTGTTGATAAACTTATATCATTTATATCTCCGAAAATAATTGGTGGTAGCAAATCATTGACTTCTGTAGGAGGTGAAGGCGTTGACACGATTAGTGATGCTGTTTTTTTGAATATTGAAAGTGTTGAGAGAATTGATGAAGACGTAATAATTGAATCTTATTTAGCTAAAAAATTATGTTCACTGGATTAATTGAAGAAACAGGAATTGTTAAATCGGTCAGGCGTGGCAGGGAATCGGCAGTTATTTATATTTCTGCAAAAATAGTGCTTGAAGGTTTGAAAGTGGGTGATAGTATTTCTACTAATGGTGTATGCTTTTCAGTAACCTCTTTTTCAAGCGATACATTTACTGTTGATGTTATGGCGGAAACAATGCGCAGTACAAATCTTGGAGATATCACTTCTGGAACAATCCTTAATCTTGAGAGAGCACTGAAGCTTAGCGGCAGGCTTGGTGGCCATCTTGTAAGTGGTCATATTGATGGAACAGGTGTAATTAGAGATTTTCGGAGAGAGGATATTGCAACTATGGTTACGATTGAAGCTGAAATTTCAGTTCTTAAATATATCATTCATAAAGGTTCGGTTGCAATTGACGGAATAAGCCTGACAGTTGTAGATGTTAATGAAAGTTCATTTACTGTGGGAATAATTCCACACACTTCAGGTGAGTCAATTTTGCTGAAAAGACGACTGGGCGAGAAAGTAAACATTGAATGCGATATGATTGGAAAATATGTTGAGAAATTTACCCTTAACAGAGAAATGAATACAAAGAAATTAAAGATTGATGAAGCCTTTTTAAAAGAGAACGGTTTTTTTTAACTATCCGCCTTCGCCTCCAAATCACAATTGATAGTGAGTAAAGGGCAAGAGTGCTTCGGCGGGCAAGGCAAAAAATAAGAAATACAAAACAAAAATGAGCAGGTTTAACACAATTGAAGAAGCATTATCCGATATCCGGCAGGGAAAGATGGTGGTAGTTGTTGATGATGAGCGAAGAGAAAACGAAGGAGACCTTGTGATGGCAGCCGAGAAAGTAACACCGGAAGCTATTAACTTTATGTCGAAATTTGGAGGAGGATTAATTTGTATGCCGATTGTCAAAGAGCGATTGACAGAGTTAAATATTGGTATGATGGTTAGCGAAAACAGCGACATTCATAAAACGGCTTTTACCGTCTCCATTGATGCTGCAACCACTACAACAGGTATTTCAGCCCAGGAAAGAGCTATGACAATTAAAAAAGTTTTGAACTCAAGTTCGGTGCCAGGTGATTTTAATCGTCCGGGTCATGTTTTTCCTCTTGAATATAGAACCGGAGGTGTACTCGTTAGAGCCGGACATACCGAAGCAGTCGTTGATCTTGCGAAGCTTTCAGGGCTATATCCTGCTGGAGTTATTTGTGAGATAATGAATGAAGATGGTTCAATGGCTCGTGTGCCTGAACTGATGAAATATGTGGAGAAGTATAATCTAAAAATAATAACCATCGCCGATCTTATTGACTATCGCCGCAGACACGAAAAATTGGTTGAGCGTGTTTCAGAAGTCAGATTGCCAACAAAATTCGGAATCTTTAAAGCAATCGGGTTTATGGATAAAATTTCGGGGGAAGAGCATCTTGCGTTAGTAATGGGGAATGTATCTGATGAAAAACCAGTTTTGGCACGCGTGCATTCCGAGTGCCTTACAGGTGATGTCTTTGGATCTTTAAGATGTGACTGTGGTGACCAGCTTCACGAAGCTCTGCACAGGATAGGAGAGGAGGGAAGAGGAGTTTTTCTCTATATGCGTCAGGAAGGACGAGGCATAGGTTTACTGAATAAGCTTAAGGCTTATCATTTACAGGATGAGGGAATGGATACAGTAGAAGCAAATGAAGCACTCGGTTTTCCGGCTGACCTGCGTGATTACGGAATTGGGGCTGAAATTCTTGCTGAACTTGGTATCAAAGAGTTGCGTCTTATGACAAACAATCCAAAAAAAATCTCAGGTATTTACGGCTTTGGATTAAAGGTGGTTGAAAGAATTCCGATTGAAATTTGCCATAATGAGGTGAATCATTTCTATCTTGAAACCAAAAAAATCAAAATGGGGCATATGCTAGGGATATGAAACAATTGTTATGGGGTAAATAGCTAAAAAATAGATTGGTTATAAGCCCCAGCGGGGCGACACATTGGTAGCCCCGTGTGGAGCGAAGCGAAATGCGGGGATAGAGAAGTAAAAAGAGAGCAGTTTTGGCGAGATTTTTGGAGCAAAAATCGTGACAAAACCAAAATAGTTTAAGTATTAATAATCAGATAATTAATAAAATAATAACAGATGAAAACATTTGAAGGGCAATTAGACGGAAGTAAATTAAGATTTGGAATTGTTGTTGGCAGGTTCAATGAATTTATAAGTAGTAAGCTTCTCGGAGGTGCTATGGATGCGCTGAAGCGTCATGGTGTTGATGAATCCGATATTGATGTAGCCTGGTCACCCGGTTCATTTGAGATGCCTTTGATAGCAAAAAAGATGGCAAAGAGTGAGAACTATGATGCAATCATCTGTCTCGGCGCAGTTATTCGTGGTGCAACACCTCATTTCGATTATGTATCCAGCGAAGTCTCAAAGGGAATAGCAAATGTGATGCTTCAAACAGAAGTTCCGGTCACTTTTGGTGTATTGACTACAGAAAATATTGAGCAGGCAATAGAGCGTGCCGGAACAAAATCGGGAAACAAAGGTTTTGACGCAGCTATGGCCGCTATTGAAATGGCAAACCTTATAAAGGAGATTTAGATTTAATTGAACCGCAAATGTCGCAGCAAGAGTTATGTTAGAATTAATGGCTTTATTCAGTGCTACGCTTGTTGTGTCGTTGTGTGAGAACTCTCGGATGAAAGCTCAAAATAGCTTCCCGAAGATATTCTCGGTCGAGGTGTGTATAAATTTCTGTTGTGGTTATAGATTCATGTCCAAGCATCTCCTGAACTGCGCGTAAGTTGGCACCTCCTTCTATCAGGTGGGTAGCAAATGAGTGACGAAAAGTGTGTGGGCTGATGGTTTTCTTTAATCCTATGCGTTCTGACAGCTCTTTAATAATCAGGAAAACCATTACTCTCGAAAGTTGGCCACCACGCCGGTTCAGAAACATAATGTCTGTAAACTCCTTTTTGATATTCTGATGACTTCTGACACTCTCCAAATAAATGGTAATGTTTTTCAAGGCTACATTTCCAATGGGAACAAGACGTTCTTTATCTCCTTTTCCGGTAACTTTTATAAAACCATCGTTGAAGTAAATATTTGAAATTTTGAGATTTATTAGTTCTGATACTCTCAAGCCACAACCATACAGAGTTTCAAGCATAGTCTTGTTTCTTGTGCTTTCGGGTTTACTCATGTCAATTGCATCAATTAGCTTATTAATTTCTTCAACACTAAGAGTATCCGGTAATTTTCGTCCGGTTTTGGGTGCTTCAAGAAGTTCTGCCGGACTTTGTTTGATCGTATCCTCAAGTAACATATATTTGAAGAATGCCTTTAAACCCGAGATTATTCTTGCTTGAGATGTTGCTGCAAGTCCCAGTTTGTTTATCCATTGTATGAAAGCCTGCAAGTCACTTAATTTGACTTCTTCAGGAGGGATGATATTTTCGTTAAGCTCAAAAAACTGTACAAGCTTATTAATATCCTGCAGATAAGCACTAATCGAATTATCCGATAATGACTTTTCTAGTTTCAGATAGGCCTTAAATCCTTTTATGTAATTTTTCCAGGTCATTTATTTTAATAAGGGTATAAATTTATACATTTTTATACAATGGTTAGAAACTATTATTTGTCATATTTAATCCGCCCATATGACCACGGTCGGACTGGACTTTGTTATCTGCTTTCGGGTTAGCCATCACAAATCCAGCCTTGGAATCCGGAAGAGCATGTTGATTAGATGCAACTAAATATCGCACTTAATTGTCTTAAATAAAGCATAACAAGCCTTGTATTTCAATTGGGCTTCTAATTGTAATTAATCTTTTAAAATTATGAAACATCGCTTATCCTTTTATTTCACTTTGATAGCTTTTATTTTTTTCTCGCTTCAATTGAATTCGCAGGTTGTTATAAATGAATACTCCGCCTCCAATTTATCTGATTTCCCTGATAACTATGATAAATATGAAGATTGGGTTGAACTTTATAATACAGGAAATTCATTGGCTGATTTGGGTGGTTATTATCTGAGTGATAAGGAAGATAATCCCACAAAATGGCAAATTCCTGATGGTGTTACAATTCCTTCCGGAGGATACCTTGTGTTTTGGGCTTCGGGGCGTGATGAGGTTTCGGGAGGGCACTACCACACTAATTTTAAATTGAAACAGACTAAGGATACACCCGAATCGGTAGTTTTTTCAGACCAGGATGGAACAATCTTAGATATATATCAATTGGAGATAACCCAAAACGGACATTCCCGTGGACGAAATACCGATGGTTTTAGTCAATGGGGGATATTTACAGAGCCTACTGCAGGAACAACCAATAACTCTTATACAGCATATTCAGGTTATACTGCAAAGCCATCAATGAGTGAAGTGGCCGGGTTTTATTCTGAACAAATTATGGTTTCTATAATTAACAATCAGACAAATTCTGTTTTAAGATATACAACTGACGGCTCCGATCCTGATCAGTATTCTGCAGTTTATTCAAGCCCTGTAAGTGTTTCATCAACAACCATTATTAAGGCAAGAGCTTTTAGCAATGATAATAGTATTTTGCCGGGACTGATAGAGTTTAATACCTATTTTATTAATAGTAATCACACATTAACTGTCATGTCTTTGGCAGCCGAACAATTGGATAATCTGCTAAACGGAAATCAGAGCTTAAGACCATTTGGTACATTCGAGTATTTTAATAAGGAAGGGGAAAGAACGAGTATTGGTTATGGTGAGTTTAATGAACATGGCCAGGATTCCTGGGTTCACGACCAGCGTAGCATTGATTATATTACACGTGATGAGTGCGGTTATAATTATGCTATCAGAGAGCAATTGATCCCTGCTTCATTGACTGACCGGGATGAATATCAAAGAATTATTCTCCGGGCTGCCGGTGATGACTATTATCCTGGTATTGATACCAGTGCACTTTTAAGAGACTTTTTTGTTCAAAACCTGGCAAGAAAAGCCGATTTGAATCTTGATGTGCGAAAAGGAGAGAAGGGGATTGTGTATGTAAATGGAATCTATTGGGGAGTTTATGGTTACCGCGAAAAAGTAAGTGATCACGATTTCACTGACTATTATTATGGACAAGGAAAGTTTGATATATATTTCATAAAGTTATGGGGTGGAATTTGGGCTGAGTATGGAGGACAGGCTGCTTTTGATGACTGGGATGAAATACACGACTTTATGAAGTACAATGATATGAGCAACCAGGATAATTTTGAGTATGTTAAAACAAGATATGATTATACAAGCCTGGTGGATTATATTCTTATCAACTCTTATGTGGTCTGTTCAGACTGGATAAACTGGAATGTAGGTTGGTGGAGAGGCCTGGATACTGAGGGAGGCCATCAACGATGGGGTTATATTTTATGGGATGAAGATGCTACTTTTAATCACTATATTAATTATACTGGTGTTCCCGGCACAACCCCTTATGTGCCACCTTGTTATCCTGAAGGATTGACATCAGACCCCGGTGAGCATATTTTAGTGCTTAATAAATTAAGGGAAAATGCCGAATTTGATCAATATTACATAACAAGATATATTGATTTGTATAACAGCTATTTCAGACCTGAATATATGATAAGCTTTCTTGATAGTATTGAAGACGGAATGCTACCCGAAATGGCTACACATACAGCTCGTTGGGGTGGAACGGTAGCACAATGGCAAAACAATGTACAGAAAATAAGAAATTTTGTTTCAGCAAGACATAATTATCTTCCATCAGGGCTGGCCGACTGTTATGATTTAACCGGTCCCTATGAGCTAACTATCAATGCTGTGCCGGATAGTGTCGGAACAATACAGCTTAATTCAATGGTGCATAGTAACTTCCCCTGGGGTGGACATTATTTCGGTGGAATTGATACTAAGTTGAAAGCAGAATCCACCAATCCTAACTGGGAATTTGACCATTGGGTAATCAATAACAATACGATAACTCCTAATGATACTGTTAATGATGTAATTGTTAATTTAATATCAGGAGACAATATCGTGGCCTATTTTGTTGAAAAAGTATTCAATGATTCTCTGGTAATTAATGAGATTAATTATAACTCGGCTGATGATTTTGATACAGATGATTGGGTAGAGTTTTATAATCCCCAGAGCCATGAGGTTGATATTGCAGGATGGATGTTTAAGGATGAAGATGATGATCATATTTTTGCTTTTCCTGAAGGAGCAGTTATACAACCAAAAAACTATCTGGTTTTGTGTAAGGATACTTCGATGTTTACTGCACTTTTCCCGGATGTTGATAATTATATTGGGGATATGGATTTCGGATTAAGCGGAGGAGGGGAGCTTATAAGGCTTTATAATGCTGATGGGATTTTGATTGATTATGTGGAATATGACGACGATGACCCCTGGCCTACAGAACCTGATGGTAACGGTCCAACACTTGAACTGATAAACCCTAATTATGATAATGCTCTGTATGAAAGCTGGGTCGCATCACCGGATCACGGCACTCCTGGCGAAATAAACAGCATAACTACAAGTATCATCAGACAAAAGGAGATTGCAACCCTATCCCTGAATATTTATCCGAATCCAATGAAGAGAGATGGAGTAATAGAAATAAACGGAGATTATAATTTTAGTAATGCAGTGGTGGTTATTTATAATATGTTTGGGTCGGAAGTTAGAAGATTTGAAAATATTAATACAAAGAGAATTGTTTTTAATCGCGATAATTTGTCAAAGGGAATGTATTTGGTGAGGCTTTTCGAAAGAAACACTAATGTTGTACTTGACAAGAAACTTATCGTGGAATAATTTTAAAACTCCTGACTTAACGTAAATACTTTATCGCAAATATTTTTTCTTTGTGTAAATCCTGCTTACGGTAGGTCGGTTGGTGCATAAGTCCCGCAATATAGCACATTGGCGTCATCCGAAGGAACAAAATAATAAGCATATTATGCTACTTAAATCCCAAAGGGATGACAGGTACTAACACAGGACGAAGCGTAGCATAGGCCTGTGCATAAAGCAAAGCAATATGAAAGGGCTGAAAGCCCGACAGGTTGTAAATAGAAATAAAAATTATACATTTCGCTCTTTCAGAGCTAACTTGTTAGTACATTAAAATCAAAGGTTTT
>JAUVIX010000241.1 GCA_030592565.1 Chlorobiota bacterium | reverse complement strand
TTGTATAAGTTTGTATATTTGGATATTTCAACTGTTTCTTTTTTTTCATAAATTTTATTTGAAGAATTTTCATCTATCTTATTTACTATTAATTTTATTTCGACTTGCCAGTCTTTTTCGTCAAAAAGTTTGTTATAGAAAGATAATTCCACTCCCAGATAAGTAAGCTCCATTCTGTCGAAAAGCCTTCTGAATTTCTTTTTACCACTTACAGTCCTGTCCCAGGCATAGGCATTCAAACTGTTGAACTTGTAATTCTTTTTGTTTTTGTTAAAGATCATAGGACTGAAAATTGTTTGTTTTTTTATTTCGGCTATAAAAGTAATAAGAAAGTAGTATAATGCGAAAATATTGGAAAATTATTTATTTTGCAACTGTATGAGTTTTTCACGACTCCTTTTCTTGAAAATGTGATTGCCAGGCTCATCGCCAAGAGCCAGAGCTTTTTCCCATGTTAATCTTGCATTGTTGATATCACCGGTTTTGTAATATGCAAGTCCCAGATTATAAAAAACTTCTGCAAAAGCTTCTTCCTTTCGGGTCCGGGCTTCTGTAAACTTGTGGATGTAATTATTGAATGAGTTTATTGACTTTTTATATTTCCCCTCAATCAGTGCCATCTGAGCTTCGTAAAGATCCATTGCCACATCAAACTCCTGATTCCATTCATTGGTGCGCAGGAAATTATAATATCTGGTCATCATTTTTATATCCTTCTTAAAAAAGCTTATCTCAAATTTATGATGCTGAGTTACCATAATCCAGCGTTTTGCAACACTGTTTGTCGATTCGAGGGATTTAAAAACAGCAAACGCATCACCCAATGTATTATCAAATTTTTCTACAGATATTAGGCCTCCCAGAAATGCAATTCGCGACATTATACATTTTGTGATCCATTCGCCAACCACATTATTGATTTTTTGTGCAAAATCCACACTTTGTGAAAAGGCGGAATTCGCATCCTCAAAATTACCTGTCAGATAAAAAATATAGCCAAGCTCATAATATGAAGATGAAAGTTGTTTTTTGATCGCACTATTGTCTTTTTTAGTATCAAGTTTTTTTCTGTATTCTTTAATGATTTCATTTACATATCTCGCAGCATCTTTCAGCATTGCATTTCTTCTTAGATAACCCACAAACCCGGAGAGAAACAGTAAATGGTAATCCTCAAGGAAAGCATTATTTGTAAAGTGCACCCTTATTCGCTCTTTATCTGTTACGCTTTTTAAAAAATCATTATAAAAATTACTACTTTTTCGATAAACAAAATAGTTATGGATTAATTCAAAGTCAAAAAGTTCCGCCTTCTCAAGACTGTATGAATTAAAAAATCTCAACAGAGAAGAAAAAAGCCGGTCTTTACAGACAGTATCCCCGTCTTTAATATTGTTAATTAATATAAAGGTCTGTTCAATCTCATATAAACATTCATAAAGCCTGCCAAGCTCATATTTTATCCTGATATAGTCTTGTCCGATGAGTTTAAGCATCTCATCAACCTGATCACTATGAAATAGCTGAAATGCCTGTTCAGAAAGCTTCCTGAGATTATAGATTCCCTCGGAAGTGATTAATGGCTGATTTTTGAAATATTGTGCAATATTCTGATGTAGACTTTTTTTAACTGATGATTCGCTCAAAAAACTAGTGCTGATAGCATTGATGAACTGCCGGTGAAAGAGTGTTATTAACGAAACATTGTCCGACATTTTTTCGATCAGAAAGGGAGATAGTTGGCTGAAAAGACGTGCCCATGGTGCTATTGGTAACTTTCCTGACAGGTTTTTGTGAAATTGATTTTCAATTGTTTTTACCACTATTACATCTGAAGATAAAATATCGAGTATCTCTTTTTCACTTAATCCGTTTTTGGAACAAACTAAATACCCCAGCGACCTGTCAACAAGAGTTTTTTGATGATGATATATTTGCGAAAGATTTTCAATAAATGTATTTATGCTGTTGACGATATCGTGTTTTAGTTTCTTTTTGAAAGAAGTGTCAAAACTTTTCCAGTTTCTGACTTCTTCAAAAGCAATAGTAAGATATAATGGCGAGCATCCCGATTCTTCAAATTTGTCCAATACGAATTCTATTTGCTGATCAGTTGCTGTCCGGTTTATTCCCTCTAACAATTTTTTCAGGATTTCTGACCCATCTTCTCTTTCAAGAGGTTTAAGCTGGATGAAATTGTTTTGATGGTTTTCTCTGTTGAACTTTACTTTTAACTGATCAAGATATCCGCTGTCATTTTTATAATGTTCGTCCTCCAAAACTGAAACTATTAGCTTTAGTTGTGGAGATAATTCATCGGGTAACCATTTTAAATAGCTCTTCTCAAATAGCTGATCAAGCGCATCTATAAAAATGACAGCTTTCAAATTGATCTCAGAAAGTATGGAGGCTACTTGATCATTAAAAATGTCATCATTAAAAATACTCTCCAGCTTAACAGCCTTTTTTGTGTCTATATCCTTAATGATTGATATTAAAAGGTCTCGGATATTAGAGGATTTTTCACTAGCACCGACAAACCTGTATATGAGTTTATTAGCTTTACTGTTGCCGGCATTATCAATGGCTTTTGCCATAAGTGCCGTTTTGCCCATTCCTGATTTACCATAAATAACCAGAGGGGCATCTGAAGACTCTGAAATATAATTATGAATTTTTTTCAATATTCCTTCACGCCCGACAAACACCTTCAATCGTTCCTGCTTGAATGCAAGATGTTCGGTTTTTGTATTTTCTTCGACACTACTATCTGCAATATTCTTTATCTGTTTTGCAACTGATGACTTGAGATAATGCAGAATCCCCTCTTTGAAAATTTCAAGATAATTCTCATCAACCTTATCCGGTGAAACCAGGAATGTTTTTAGCTCTAATAGATTCTCTTTTTTGAGAGTCTTTTTCAGGTTTTTTCTGAATTTTTTGAGATTTTCGTTTTCTGAATCGAAAAAAACAGATTTGCTTGTTTCGTATTCCCCAGTAGTGATTACCCTTATAAAACCACATATATATTCCAGGTCGAAAAAATATTGTGCATCATTTTTTTTGTCTGGTTTGTTTGAAATTTTTAAATGCTTGCCATAGGGATATACTCCTTCGATAACTTCATGTTCAGTAGCTGATATGAAGTATTTATTTGTATCGGTTATCGAGTCAATATTTGCAACTGCTTTTTGCAGAATCTCACGAAGCAGATTTTCTGCCTTTTCCCAGTTATTATACTCTGTGAACCTGCCTCCTCTTGGTCTAATTACATAAGCCGTAGAGTTACCTGTCATAAGATGGTTTTCGTCAGGCTGATACCATTCTTTCAAAAACAACTGTCTCTCTTCGTTCCCTGAATAATAATCAAGGATTCTCTCAAATTCTGTTTTTTCTATCGCATAAGGCAGTGGTAACCATCCATAGCGATTTCCCAGCATGATTAAGAAATTGGGATGAGGATAGTGCTTGCAGGTGTTGACCTCTTTGAGGCATATCTCAATAGTTTTTTGGTCGAGCTGGGCTTCCTCATTCACACCCCACCTCAGGTCAATGGCTTGGAATTGGTATCCATAAGATGCGCAATATGCTTCAATTTCAGGAAAAACTTTTGTTTGCATAACCTCACGCTCTCTTTTGAAATCGCTAAAGGTGGAGGAGATAAACAACCGGAATGTTTTGTTGTGCATATTTAATCAGTTTATTGTCTGGACTGTTTTAATGTATGTCTTAGTGTGCTTAAAGTCTTGAATATTTTATTGCTCTCTAATAAACCACCTAAAACAAATATATGAATGACCAAAGATAAATCTTTTTATAGTGCAGTATGAAAAGAACCCCAATTAAAGAATCCTCCTACTACATCTTTTATTTATCTTTGTCACCTGAAACAATATTTCTTTGTTTGGTAAGTTATAAAGTTAATTTTGTAGTCTAATATTTAATGATGGCAGGCGGGAAAAAAAGCAAAAATTATTTCCTTGGGTTTCTGGTAAGCAAGCGGTTTTTTATTAATCTCGGTATTGCTGTCGTGCTGTTGATTATCATGATATTTACAGCTATTAAGTTCCTTAATATATACACTGAGCATGGAGAGGAAGTTAAATTGCCTGATTTTAAAGGAATGATTGTCGTTCGGATTGATTCTGCGGGGTTTGGCGATGATTTTGACTTCTTTGTTATTGACTCTGTTTATGATAAAAGTAAGCCTGGTGGAATGGTTGTGATGCAATTGCCGCTTTCAGGCTCAAAGGTTAAAAAGGGTAGGAGTGTTTATCTCACTGTTGTTGCTATGACTCCCGAATTGGTCTATATGCCTGATCTGAAGGATCTGACGCTCAGACAGGCTGTAAATGTGCTTGAGTCAAGTAAATTGCAAGTAGGGAAATTGAAATATGTTCCGAGTTTTGATAAGAATGCCGTTCTTGAGCAGATGTTTGAAGGGGATACTATCTTCCCTGGAGACACTCTGGTGAAGGGTTCTGTAATTGACCTTGAAGTAGGATCGGGTGACAGGACATACGAAATTCCGGTTCCATTCCTGATAGGGAAAACCCGTGAGGAAGCTATATATTCAATTAATACTGCCTCATTTAATCTTGGGCATGAGATTTATCCCGACAGCATTATTGATGAGGAGCACTCAAAGGCGTATATGCAGGATCCGCGCTGGGATACTGAATTGTCTTATTATCCGGGCGATTCAATACATATTTGGTACAGATCGGATGATTCTGTTAATTTTGAATTATATTTACAAACATTTTTACCTGATTCGTTACGAACTGACAGCCTTGCTGTTGACTCGCTGTTTCAAAATATAGAATGAAAAAGTATTTTATCTACATATTAGCAATATTTTTTCCTGCAATGCTCTTTTCTCAGGAGTATTTGACTGGTGTAGGAAATAATGCTGTGATTAAACAATACCGTGAAGTGCATAAGGCTGATCTTATCCCTGATCTTAAATCGCAGTTTGTAGAATATATTCCACTTGAATTACCGTTTTATGATGATTTTTCAAAAACCGGTATCTATCCGGACAGTACAAAATGGCTGGATAACTATGTTTTTGTAAATTCCGATTATGGTGTATTTCCGATCAATACAGGTGTTGCTACTTTTGATATTTTAAATGAGTATGGCTATATTTACGGATTTGCCAGTGTCTTTCCCTTTGTTGCCGATCTTCTGACCTCCTTTCCAATACGGTTGGATTCAATCTATGATGAAGGAACTCAGGCAATGCGTGAGCTAACTCCTGCTGATTCCTTATATATCTCGTTTTACTACCAGCCACAAGGCAGGGGAGTACCCCCGCTTTCCTATGATTCGCTAATTCTGGAGTTTGGCAGATATACTGATGATACTGTTTTCTCACATATAGAATCTTTTTGGCTATATATTGATGAAGTACAGAAACCTGATGGAACTTATTATGGCCCTGGCGACACTTTGTTTCCTGAGTATGTAATAAATCTTGATTGTGATTTGCAGTTTTATATGGTTGAAGATACACTTGTTTATACGGATTCTGTTTTGGCTCCCTGCGATTCAATCTATACTTTGGCTACTAAATGGACAGAGGTTTGGAGCGCAGGTGGCGATTCGCTGGAGAGGTTTACTGAAAAATATGATACATATTTCAGACGGGTTATGATCCCGATAACAGATACATCCTGGTTGAAGGGTGATTTTCAGTTCAGGTTTCTTAACAATGGCAGTATCTCAAATATTAATAGCTGGAAAAGTAATACTGACCAGTGGAATATTGATATGGTGTACCTGAATGCAGGACGTAAGTATAATGACTACTACCAGAAAAAACTTTATTTTAATGAAAAGCCTTCGAGCCTGCTGCTCGATTACTATTCAATGCCTTATTATCAGTATAAGGATGACCCTGTCTCCTTTGTGAATACAATTGATGTTTATGTCAATAATCTTGATTCTTTGCCAGTCTTTTCAACATTTGAGTTTTCGGTCAGGGATAAAAGTGGAGAGATTCTGGATAATTATTCAACCTCGTTTGACGGGTATTTGGATCCACTTTTTAATATGAGCAGCAACGGTTATCAGCCTTTTGTGAAGCTGCCCTTAAGCTGTTGCCTTTTTGATTTCTCAGCACACGATAGTACCTTTT
>JAUVIX010000284.1 GCA_030592565.1 Chlorobiota bacterium | reverse complement strand
TTGCCATCTTCATTTTTTTCAAGATGAATACTGTTGCCTGAAATTTTCAGATAAGTTTCAATATACGGCCCATCCTGTGGTGAATAGAATGTGGAATATGAAAGTAGAGCATTTAGTTTTTGAGCCTGAATACCTCCGGCTTTTATAAGTAGCAACCCTAAAATAAGTAGGCTTGTAAGTATCTGTGGTGCATTATTTTTTAAATTCATAACTGTAATAATTATTAAATAATATTTTAAATACTAAAGAGCACAAAAATAGTTAAATATCCATAATAAGTCAAGAGAAAAAAGAAAACGGTTGATCTTTTAAGTAAACGGTAATAAGTACATTCGGGATTGAATGATTGAGTATTATAATGTTAAGATAATTTTTTGTTGAATATTTAAAAATTATTGCTCAAATTAAAAATTATTGTATTTTTGCACCCGCATTTGGAGAGATGGCAGAGCGGTCGAATGCGGCGGTCTTGAAAACCGTTGAGGGTCACACCTCCGGGGGTTCGAATCCCTCTCTCTCCGCCTTCGCCCGCCGAAGCTTTAGCATAGGCGGGCTTTTTCATAACCTGACCCTAGGCTCCAAAAAAACACTTTATCCCGCGGGCTACTGTTTGTGTGTGTCCTTTTACTTTTCCTCTTTCTCCTTTTCAATATCAATAGTAACCTCGGTCTCTTTTCCTTTTTCTGTTTTCTTGATCACATGAATTTATTTGTTTTTTATCATTTGTATTTTGTAATTTCTTGCCAAAAAATACACAAATATTGAAATTAAGATACTAAAAAATTATCCTCCTCCTGTCTTTAAATGCTTTCTTTTCCTATTTTTGCCGGTAATTAATTTAAAAGAAAATGGAATTTGTAAATCCGGGATTTCTTTATGGCTTGTTTGGTGTTGCAATACCAGTGATTATCCACCTTTTTAATTTCAGGCGGTTTAAGAAGATTTACTTTACTAATGTGAAGATACTGTCGCAATTGAAGCAGCAGACACAAAAGCAATCAAAATTGCGTCATCTGCTGGTTTTGCTGATGCGTATGCTTGCAATTGCTGCATTGGTGATTGCTTTTGCACAGCCCTATATTCCGGTCTCTAAAAGCCTCATTAATAAAAGTGCCCGCAATATTGTTAGCGTTTATCTTGATAACTCATTTAGTATGCAGGCGGAATCTACCAAGGGAACATTGTTAGATAAGGCAAAGGCAAGGGCACTGGAAATTGTAGATGTTTACAAAAATTCTGACAGGTTTCAGCTTCTGACAAACGGTTTCGAGGGGCGACATCAGCGTTTCGTCAGTAAGGATGAATTCGGAAAATTGGTTGAAGATGTTACCATATCGCCTTCGACACATAATCTTTTTGAAGTGCTTGCACGACAGACAGATATGCTTGGATCAGAATCTTCAGGTGTGAAATCCATATATCTGATATCTGACTTTCAGAAAAATATGATGAGTGATAAACTACCGGAAACAGATAGTTCTGTGAATGTTTTTTTTATTCCGATTGAGTCTATAAATAAAAATAATCTCTATATTGATTCCTGTTGGTTTGAAGCTCCTGTATATCAGGTTAATCAGCAGGTAAATATCCATGTCAAAATCTGTAACAGCTCGGATGTTGATTATGAAAAAATTCCTGTTAAATTGAAGATTGGAGGTGTCCAGAAGGCACTTGCAAGTTTTGATGTTAAGGCCGGGCAGGAAGCTGAAATTGAGCTTGTCTATACAAATCAGAAAACTGGGATTCAGTTTGGTGAGTTGGAAATAAATGACTATCCAATTAGTTTCGACGATAAGTTTTACTTCTCTTATTACGTATCTCCTGTGACAAATGTACTGAGCATTAATGGAGATGGTGAGAATGTTTATCTAAACTCATTATTCGGTCATGACTCCACTTTTATCTTTCGGAATGTGGATCAGGGAAATCTGGATTATTCTTCTTTACCAACCTATCAGCTTATCATATTGAATGAAGCCGACCGTATCTCAACAGGTCTTGGGCAGGAGCTTAAACGATTTGCCAATAATGGTGGAAGCCTGGTTATCTTTCCTTCAGTAAGTATTGATATTGATAATTACAGAGAATTTATTACCGGACTTGGGGCGGAATACTATTCAGGACTGGATACTGCAAGGACTAAAGTGAGTTTTATAGCTATTGAAAATCCGCTTTATTCCGATGTGTTTGATGAGCTGCCCAAGAATATTGACTTGCCTGTTGTATTCAAAAGCTATGTTGTTGCCGGAAAGTCGAGAATAATAAAGGAGACATTGATGGAGATGCAAAACGGACATCATTTCCTGAATAGTTATCCTGTCGGTTCCGGACGTGTTTATCTGTTTGCTGTTCCTTTGAAATCTGAGTTCAGTAATTTCCCCAAACATGCCATTTTTGTTCCAACATTGTATAAGATGGCTATCTCGGGATATAAAGAAGACCGGATTTTTTATATGATTGGGGAGGATAATGCTATTATTATCAACAATGTGAAAAGTACAGGAGATAATATTTTGAAGATAAATCTTATAAACGCTGACTTTGAACTGATACCCGATCAGCGGATAATTGGTTCTCAGCTTGAGATCTATCCTCACGATCGAATAAAGATGGCAGGGAATTATATACTTACTGATAATGATTTACCTGTAAAGGGATTATCATTCAACTACAACAGGACAGAATCAGAAATGGTTTTTTATAGTACTGATGAGATGTCAGAAATGGTTGCAGATGCAGGTATTACAAACTTTTATATTGTGAAGCCCGGTGTTGTACCGTTTGAGCAAACTGTTGCCGAAATGAGCCGCGGAATTCGGTTGTGGATGTGGTTTATTATTCTTGCACTGATTTTTCTTGGTGTTGAGGTTTTATTGTTAAGACTTTGGAAATAGGGTAAATCGTTATTATTCACATTGTTAATAGCAGATGTTGAAACTATGGTGATAATTAACTTTTAAAACCACGCCATTTTTTAATTTTTTTCATATATTTGCCTGCGATAAAATATATTACTAACTAAAAAAAATTATTATGAAAAAGCTTTTACTTTCAAGTTTGATTGTTGTTTTAAGTGTATCTCTTTTTGCACAAAACCATTACACAAAATCTCAAAATGCCGTTAAGGTGCAAAATGTTGAAATGACTCCTGACGGGTTTACTGTGGTTAATGGTAATCCTGTTATTGGTGAAAAGAGTCCTAATGATGTCTCTAATGTTGGCGTTACACATTGGGATTTGCAGTCTTATTCAAACATAATGAGCAGGATGTGGGAATATGATGACGGTACCGTTGGTGTTGCCTGGATGGGTGCAGGTGAGGGAATTATTGACCCTAACAGAGGTACAGGTTATAACTATTATGATGGTACGGAATGGGGCGAGCCAATTCCGCATATCGGAGAAGATGAAAGAACAGGATGGCCATCTTATGCTCCCTGGGGTGAAAATGGTGAAGTTATTGAACATTATTGGTATCCGGGAGGAGAGATTGGTCAGTTGAGAATTTACACAAGGGAAACAAAAGGAGAAGGCGACTGGACAATGAATAGTGTATATGGCCCTGATGATTTGTCAATTGTTTGGGGATCAATGATGACGAGTGGAGATAATCACGAATTTATTCATCTGCTTGCCCGTACTTACGATGATCCAGGATATATGGGGCAGGATAATGCACTGTTATATTACAGATCTTCTGACGGAGGTGCTAGCTGGGATATTGAAGCTGAACTTATTGAAGGCCTTGGTATTGATTACAGACCAAATTCTGGCAACCTGGTATTTAATTGGGCAAATTCTGTAGGTAATACTATTGCCTTCAGTTATGGATTTGATGATTTTGGCGGACAGGTTTTTAAATCAACTGATAACGGTGATAACTGGGATATTATTGATGCTTATGTTTCGCCAATAGATCCATTTAATATTCCGGCCGATTCTGATCCAATAGCCATAGGTGATGGCAATAGTGCAATTGTTCTGGACTCACAGGGAAAGGCACATGTCGCATTTTGTAAAAAGGTGATTTTATATGAAGCGGGAAGTACATATTGGTATCCATCTACCACAGAGGGTATTATTTACTGGAATGAAGATATGGAGCCATTAGACACTACAATTCTAAGTTCATATACTAATGATTATCTTATTGCCGGAGGAAATCTTATTGGCTGGCTACTTCCAGACGCAACAGGAAGCTATGACATTATGGGGGATCAGTACTATTATGGAAGCAAATGTATGACCTCTTTTCCTCAACTCGGGATTGATGAAAATGATGATATCTTCTTAACATATACAGCCATTGCACCTGGATTTGATGATGGTGTGAGGAACTTCAGACATATTCATATGAATGCTTCCTATGATGGTGGAAACAGTTGGACTGGGCCTTTTGATGTTACAGATGAAATATCATTCTGGTTGGCTGAATG
This sequence comes from Chlorobiota bacterium, assembly GCA_030592565.1. Lineage (GTDB taxonomy): Bacteria > Bacteroidota > Bacteroidia > Bacteroidales > JAADJA01 > JAADJA01. The sequence continues at coordinate 642 of JAUVIX010000284.1, read as the reverse complement.
TGTTTATCCAGCCATCTCTCTGAATGTTAAAAACAGAATACACATTATGTTCCAAATGGATGATCTTATAGGAAATCATGTATGGTTAGAAGAGCATGAGGAGAATGAGAATACCATGGTACATATGGATTTCCCGGTTAATGGGTTTACAGGAGTTAATGATTTTACAAAAAATCAAAGCTTTGAAGTTTCTCAGAATTATCCCAACCCGGCTGTCAATTCAACCGTAGTTGGTGTTAATCTGCAAGAGACATCTGATGTCTCAATTGAAATTGTGAATCTTACAGGTCAGTTGGTAAAAAGTATGGACCTTGGCAGGACAAATGCAGGAGTTACTAATGTTACTATCGATATTTCTGATTTGAGTTCAGGTGTTTACTACTATACTGTAAGCGCAAATGATGAACAAATCACGAATAAGTTAATCGTTAGATAATTTGTGATAAAATATTTTATTTTAAAAGGCTGTCCCTCACGGGATGGCCTTTTTTATTCAAAGCGACAAGCGTCCACGCTTGTCATTTCTCCACGTCAATGTGACAAGCGTCCACGCTTGTCATTAATTTAGACTCTACTGTTTTGCAGCTTTGCCTGTTAATTTTATAATTGCAAAAATCATAATAACCGCAGCAATCCATTGTA